>JAKEHX010000124.1 GCA_022614795.1 Planctomycetaceae bacterium
ATCGTCCCCAAGGTCCGCGCCGAGCAAGGATGCATTGAGTATTTTCCCGCGGTCGATCAGGCGAGCGGGCTGCCGGTGCAAGGCTCACTGCGCGACGACGTGGTCGTGGTTATCGAAAAGTGGGAGAGCATTCCCGCACTTGAAACCCACCTGATTGCGCCGCACATGATGGAATACCGGCCCAAGGTCAAGGAGTTTGTGAAGCGCGTCGGTCTGCAAATTCTCACGCCGGCGGAGTAGGATGAGGCGATGCGAGAATTGTTGCCTCAGCTCCAAGCCGCTCTCCGCGATCGCCGGCCGCTAGTCTGGTGCCGGCTCGTCGAGACGCGCGGCAGCACTCCGCAAAAGGCCGGGGCGGCCATGCTGGTTTTTCCCGACGGCTCGCAGGCCGGCACGCTCGGCGGCGGATGCGTCGAAGCCGAAGTCAAGCGGCGGGCTTTGGCCCTGCTAGCCGAGGGACGGGCTGAAATCTGCAAGTTCCAGCTCGACAGCGATTATGGGTGGGACGATGGGCTGATCTGCGGCGGGCGGATGCAGGTATTGGTAGAACCGGTCGCAACGCCGCAGTCGATTACATACTACGGGCGGCTGGCGGCATTAGTTGCGGATGGCCACGCGATTACGGAAGCGGTGGTGTTTGATCCAGAGTCGAGCGAGCTCGCCGCGCCGGCCAGTTATTTGTTTGACGGCGACGATCGATTCCTCGTAGGACAAACGTCCCGCTTGTCCACGGCCGTGGACAAGCTCGACGCTTGTCCTACACTCGTCCGCGATCACCTGCGGCCGATTGCCTCACGGCCGCGGCCCTATGTCACCAAGGGTACCGCGTATCTGCCCGTCCTGCCTCGGTGCCGACTGGTGATCGTCGGCGGCGGCCATGTTGGCAAGGCGGTGGCTGATCTGGCGGCCGACCTGGAGTTCGACGTGTGGATCGTCGATGACCGGGCTGAGTTCGCCAGCGCCGAGCGGTTCCCACGGGCCCAGCGCCGCATCAGCGGATCGATCGAGCGGATTCTGCCCGATCTGGAAATCACCCGCGATACCTACTGCCTGATCGTCACGCGCGGACACAATCACGATCAAGAGGCCTTGTTTCACCTGGCCAGTCGCGGCGCACGCTACGTCGGCCTGATCGGCAGCCGGCGGAAGATCAAGCTCATATTCGACAACCTGCTGGCGGCCGGCGTGTCGCGAGAATCGCTGGCAGCGGTCCATGCGCCGCTGGGCATCGACATCGGCTCGCAGACGGTGCCCGAAATCGCCGTGAGCATTTGCGCCGAGCTGGTCGCCCACCGCAATTTGGGGCAGGTGCCGGGGAGGCCGGGTAGGGTTGAGGTTTAGTGATGGAGTGAATCAGTGACGGAGCGATGGAGAGACGGAGGGACAGAGAGACGGAGGCACGGAGAGACGAGGCAGTTTGTTTCTTCCCTCCGTCGCTCCTTCTCTCCGTCCCTCCGTCCGAAGCTCCGCCAAGCCGTCAAGGCGTGATCAGGAACAATGTCCCGCTCCTTCGCTCTCGTCCCCGCCGCCGGACACAGCCTCCGCATGGGGCGGCCCAAGCTGCTGTTGCCCGTGGCGGGCCAGCCGCTCATTTTGCACACGCTGGCAGCCTGGAAACGCAGCCGAGTGGATCGGATTGCCGTCGTCGTCCGCCCGGATGATTCCGCCCTGGCCGAGATCGTCCAAGGCGCCGGCGTTGACTCCGTCATGCCGCCTGCCGCTCCGCCCGACATGAAGGCGTCGCTCGCTTGCGGCCTGGCCCACATCGCCGCAAACTACCACCCGCTAGACAGCGACACCTGGCTCGCGGCCCCCGCCGACATGCCCGGGCTGTCGTCCCAGGTCATCGATCGCCTGCTCGGCGAGGCGGTATCGCATGAGGGGCAAATTATCATTCCCACGCTGGAGGGCCGCGCCGGGCATCCGGTCTTGCTCCCTTGGTCGCTGGCCGGCGAAATCTCGCGATTGCAGCCACAAGAGGGACTGAATTCGCTGATCGACCGCTGTCAGCCGCGGCTGGTTGCCTGTGACGACCTGGCGACCAGCGCACAGCACGCATTCGCCGACATTGATACGCCGGACGATTTACAAGACTGGTCCAATCAGGCCCTTCGGCCATCGAATTAAGTGGGGCGGGTTTTCAACCAGCCAAATTAAGACGCGGTGTCTTCCCTCCGCCCCTCCCCCTCCTTACACTTGACGGGTAACGGCCTTTCGGTGGGTGGGGGCAAATCAGCGACGAGTTCCGCGGAGACGTGTATGAAGGATCGCACTGTCCGCATCTGGCCAGCCCGCCCCTTCTTTTTGCTTGCCGTGCTCGCCGTGCTGTGCGGCTTTATGCTGACGTTGCCCGGCTGCGGCGGCTGTATCCAGAAGCCCACCACCACGGCCAAGAAGAAGAAAGAGGACGAAGAGGCGGCGAAAAAGAAAAAGAAGAAGAAGGACCTGGAAAAGCCCAAGCCCAACTTCGATCCCGTCCAGATCCGCACTCTTCCGAGCAACGACCGGACCCAGACCAATCAAAACCCGGCCATGCACATCAAGCCGGGGCACTGGGTCGCCCTCGCCGCGACGACCAAGGCCAACAACTTCGATTATATCGGCGATCTCTCGACGTTCATCGAAGACCGCGGCACCACCATCCCCAAACCGATGGAGATCGCTCACACGAACTCGCGTCTGAGCGTCTGGCGGCCGGCATCGCTGCCCAAGGGGCAGGCCAAGAACTTCGAGACGCTGGCCTACATTGCCCGCCGGCCGCAAGACGCCGGCCTGTCGTATCCGCTCCGTGCTGAGCTCCGCGGCAGTCGCGGCGGCAGCCTGCAAGAGCAGGCCAACATCATTCCGCGAGCGCTCAAGGACCATCAATTCGTCATCGTCGTCCTGGCGAGCAATCCGGCCTCGTACACGACGCTCGACAAGCTCAACTCGGTGAAGATGGCACAAATCGAGGGGGACCCGGGCGATCCGCTCGAGTATTACCACATCGTCCGTCCCAACGCCGAGAAGCGCGTTCCGCTTCCCAGCCATTCGCTCGCCTGGACGATCACTTCGCATGTCATTTGGGACGACATCAACCCCGCCGTCCTCACCGAGGAGCAGCAGCAGGCGATGCTCGACTGGCTGCATTGGGGCGGCCAGATCGTCATCAGCGGCCCCAGCTCGCTCGACAAAATCAAGGGCAGCTTCCTCGGCCCGTATCTTCCCGCCGAATCAGCCGAGACGATCAAGCTCGACGAAGCGGCCTTTGCCGAGTTGAACACCATCTGGTCGCTTCCCGATCAGAAAAAGCGGCCCCGCACGATCAAGCTCATCCCCGAGCGGCCGATGGTCGGCGTCCGGTTCCGGCGGCACACGGACAGCCGCGATGTGCCCGGCACCGGGGGCCTCGTGGTTGAGCGGCGCGTGGGCGGAGGCCGTATCGTCGTGACCGCCTTCCCGCTGACCGACGTGCGGATCAAGCAGTGGAAGAATTTCGACGGATTCTTCAACTGTGTGCTGTTGCGCCGCCCGCCGCGGGAGTTTGGAACCACCAAGGATGGCCTCGACAACCTGACGCTCGCCTGGAACGACGCGCGGATCAGGCACATGTGGATGGACCCGCGGTTCGGCTCGACCCTCCGCTATTTCAGCCGCGACGTCGGTTTTCTTCAGGGGGACCCGCAGGCGCCGCCGCCTGTGGCGGTCCGCGTGCCGGATGTCATGCCCGGCGGCGTCGGAGCCGCGATGGCCACCTCGGCCGCCATGGTTCAATACGGCTACGACCCTCAGCAGCAGCGCATCGACACCAGCGGCACCCACCCGCCAATCGACGATTGGCACCTGGGCGGCTATCAGGCGACGCCGCAGATGGGCGTAGCCGCGTGGAACGACGAGGGCGCCGCCTCCAACGCAGCCCGCCAGGCCCTGACCGACGCTGCCGGAATCAAAATCCCCAAGGCGGATTTCGTCTTTCGCGTGCTGATTGTCTATCTGGCGATCCTCGTACCCTTGAATTGGTTCGTCTTCTGGATGCTCGGGCGGGTCGAATGGGCGTGGATCGCCGCTCCGATCATCTCGGTCATCGGCGCCGGTGCGGTCATCCGCCTGGCTCAGCTCGACATCGGCTTTGCCCGCAGTCGCACCGAAATCGCCGTGCTCGAGGTGCAAGGGAATTACGACCGAGCCCACCTGACGCGCTACACCGCGCTTTATACCTCGCTGTCGTCGAGCTACGGCCTGTCGTTCAAGGATTCAAGCGCCCTGGCCCTGCCGTTTGCCTCGCCGGGAGAAGCCCCGCAGCAATCCACCTACACGATCAGCGAGGTCGAGTTCCGCATCGACAAGAACAAGTCGCTATCCGGCGTGAAGGTCCAGTCCAACTCGACCGGCATGGTCCACAGCGAGCAGATGTTCCCGCTCGGCGGAAAGCTGACGCTCGTCGGCGACGACAAGAAGGGCTGGACCGTCAAAAACACCAGCAGCGTCACGCTGAAGGACGTTGGCCTGTGGCGAAAGTCCGCCGACGGAGCAAGCCAAACCGCATATCTGGCCGAGTTGGCGCCCGGCACCTCCAGCCCGATTTCTTTTACGGTCGTCCGCATGACGCCCGAAACCGTTGATGAGCGAAGGAATCGGATTCCCCCGCGCGAGATTTTCTGGCTGGCCGAATGGGACAAGTCACCCGTGCTGTCGAAGATGCCGGCAGGGGACGACGAAAAGGAAGGCGTGCGGCTAAACAGCCTGGCCCATCTGGCCGTCGAGCAATTGCGGCTCGTGCCGGGCGACGTGCGGCTGGTCGCTTGGACCGATGAGCCGCTCGATGGCATGGAGATCGCGCCCCATGCACCGCAAAACACGACGCATACGCTGGTGCTGGCCCATCTGGTGCGCGGCGACATGCCGACAATCCGTCCCGACGCGACCGTCGCCGACGACTATTACGAACCGCCGATCGACAACGAACCCGGCACCGAGCCGACCGAACCCGATACCACCGACCCGGCAGCCACCACTTCCGGCGCGGAGTGAGAGCAGAGAGGGTGCATGAGTGCAACGAAATGCACCTTCCGCTCCGCATAGACCGACACCAAGGTGCATTTCGTTGCACTCATGCACCCTACGCTCCCTAGCCCCCAGGCCTAGCCCCTAGCCCTTCTCCAATGATCGAACTCATCGACTTCGGCAAAGACTACGGCGACTTCCGCGCAGTCGAATGCCTCAATCTCAAGATCGGGGCCGGCGAGATGTTCGGCTTCATCGGCCCCAACGGTGCCGGCAAGAGCACGACGATCCGCTTCCTGGCCACCCTGCTCAAGGCCAGCCGCGGCGAAGGGATCGTCAACGGCCACAGCGTGACGCAAAACCCGATGGCTGTGCGGCACAGCGTCGGCTACATGCCGGACAATTTCGGCGTCTACGACGGCATGAAAGTCTGGGAATTCCTCGACTTTTTCGCCGTGGCTTACAAGATCGGCAAAGGGAAGCGCAAGCAGGTCATCAACGATGTGCTCGAACTCTTGGACCTGGCCCATAAGCGCGACGACTTCGTTAACGGCCTGTCGCGCGGCATGAAGCAGCGGCTCTGCATGGCCAAAACGCTGGTCCACGACCCGCCCGTGCTGATCCTCGACGAGCCGACGAGCGGCCTCGATCCGCGGGCCCGCATCGAGGTCAAAGCCCTCTTCAAGGAACTCAAGAAGATGGGCAAGACGATCCTGATCTCCAGCCACATCCTGTCGGAGCTGGCCGACTGTTGCTCGTCGATCGGCATCATCGAGCGCGGGCAGCTTTTGATGCATGGCCCGATCGAGGACGTCTATCGCCGCATTCGCGGCCACCGCACGGTCGAGGTCCGCTTCGTCAACAACATGGACGTGGGCCTGTCGGTCATCCGCTCCAGCCCCCACACCCGCAACGTGGCCGTGGACGTGAATAGCTGCGTGGTGGAGCTGGACACCGACGACGCGGGCGTCTGCGATCTGTTGAACCAGCTCGTCTATAACAAGGTCGAGCTGCGGAGCTTCGCCGAGAAAGACCCGTCGCTGGAGGATGTGTTCATGATGGTCACCAAGGGGCTGGTGACGTAGGGGATTGGGACCTGCCGAGCAAAGCCACAAACTTGACTCGCAAGCGAAGGCAACGGTAGCGGCAGGTGGCTGCGGACACGTCGATGGAGGACTGCGACGATCCCTCCCGCGACGATCTGTTTCCCTAATTACTGCATCACTGGCATGCGTATGGCCCTGACACCTGAACTCGTAGGGGCATACTCGCTTTGTCCACGTAAGGCATTCTTAATGTTGCGCGGCGACCAGGCTGAGCATTTGCATGAATACGTCAATGCCACCGAAAGAGTCGCAGCCCAGAGCCGAGATCGCTTTATTGCGTCAATCGACAATGCAGAAGTTCGCCGGTTTAGCCAACTAGGGCACGACTGGAATGCGTCGGCGATCATTGACGCGGAAATCGTGGCGGGGGATCTCACAGCACAAATCCAAGTTCTATTGCGGCGCGCCACCTGCCGAACGAAGGCGAGAAGAGAATTCGAACCGCACTTGTTCATTGGTACGAATGCTGTGAGTGACGAGGACAAACTGCGACTGGCAATTATGGTCAAAATCATTGCCGAGTCGAGCAACAGTCCATGTTCAGGAGGTGTCGTCGTAACACCAGACGGCAAATCTCAACGTGTCGCCTTAGCTCCCATCGCATTGCAATTGAACCAGATCCTAGGCGTGCTGCGATCGTGGGTCGTCAGCCTGCCTGACGAGACGCCGATCATCCTCAATGACCATTGCCCAATCTGCCCGTTCAGGGCGCAATGCCTGCGCAAAGCCGAGCAAGAGGACAACCTCACACTGCTGGATCGAATGACTCCCAAGCTGCTGCAGAAGTACCACAAGAAGGGCATCTTTACGATCAATCAGCTTTCGTATCTCTTCCGGCCGCGAAAAACACGGCGACGCGGGGCCCATGCATCGACCGCATTCAGCTTTGAACTGCAAGCGCTCGCTTTGCGGACGAGAAAAATCTACCTTCACCACACGCCCTCCGTGCCGAGTCACGATGTCGAGCTTTTCCTCGACATCGAGGGGTTGCCGGACCGCGACTTTCAGTACTTGATTGGCGTTGTTGTCTGCCGTGGGTCCGACGTTGCCTGCCACTCGTTCTGGGCCAACTCGCCCGACGACGAGGCAAATGTCTTCCGGAGTCTGCTCGAGATTGCGGCAGAGCACCCGACGGCGCCCATCTATCACTACGGCAGCTACGAACGCAAGGCACTCGACCGGGCGTCGAAAAAGCATGGACTGGAGTTAGCTCAGGTGCAAGAGCGGCTGGTGAACGTCAATCCGCTGATTTACGGCAAGGTCTATTTTCCTCGTCGATCGAATTCGCTCAAGGCACTTGGGGATTTCGTTGGAGCGACCTGGAACAACGCCGATGCCTCAGGCCTGAACAGCATCGCTTGGCGACTCGAATGGGAAGCGACAAACGAGACGCGGTTTCAGGATCGAATCGTTGCCTATAACCTGGACGACTGTCACGCCCTTCGCCGTCTGGTCTGTGAACTTCGGAGCGTGGGAGCAGCCGCCACCTTGCGAATGGATGTTGATTTTTCTGACCGTCCGAAGCAGCACTCAACTCTCGCGGGAACCTCGATTCATGATTCCCTTGAGGGCATCTTAGAGTCGGCCCATGCCGAGTACGGCAAAAATCGCATCGGAATTGGACGGAGAAAAACTAGAAGCACAACGGGTCGCAAGGGGCCGGGTGCTCTAAAAGGCCATATTGGATACAAGCGGATCATTCCCTCAAAGGCAAACAGGACGGTTCGAGTAAGGCGAAGAGTCAAATGTCCAGTCAACAATACCCACGTTCTCACCGCAAAGAGTGAACTTGCCCAGTACACCGTCGTGGATATCGCGTTCTCCAAAGGCGGGTGTAGAAAGACGGTGACGAAACTGGTTGGGAAGTATAGCTTTTGCCCGCGCTGCAATCGACGCTTGCCACCGCCCAGTTTTCACAAACAGAACGGATTCCTGTTCGGGCGTTGTTTTCGAGCTTGGGCGGTTTACCAGCGGATTTCACTGCGGCTGCCCTATCATGTCATCTGCCAAGTAATTGACGACCAATTCCAGGAATATGTCACTCCAGCAAGCATCGTGAAATTTGTCAGCGCTGTGTCCGAGCAGTACGGATCCACAGAGAGAGAACTCCTTCGTCGAATCCTTTCTAGCCCATTTATTCACGTTGATGAGACTAAGCTGAGCATTCAGGGCACAACGCACTATGTCTGGGTTCTGACTGACGGTTCCCACGTTGCGTTCAAATTGACAGAGACGCGAGAGGCCACGCTGCTGCGGTCGATGTTGGACGATTACGCGGGAGTCTTGGTTACCGATTTCTACGGAGGGTATGACGCCTTCCAGTGTCGCCAGCAGAAGTGCCTAGTGCATTTGATCCGCGACCTGAACGACGACCTTTGGAAGAATCCATTCAACCAGGAACTGGAAGAATTCGTCGGCTCCGTGAAGGATCTGCTTGTCCCGGTCATCGATGACGTACATCGATTCGGCCTGAAGCGACATTTCCTGCGGAAACACGAACGGTCAGTGAACCAGTTCTACAAAAACGCTATTGATGATCACCGGTACGAGTGCGAGATCACCGCGCGGTTTCAGAAACGCTTCGTCCGCTACCGAGAGAGTCTCTTTCGCTTCCTGAGCGAAGACGGCATTCCTTGGAACAACAACATGGGCGAACGGGCAATCCGGCACCTGGCAGTTCAGCGTAAAATCTCCGGCAGCTTTTACAAACGAGTCGCCCCTCATTACCTGCGACTCCTGGCCATCAACCAAACCTGCCGTTTTCAGATGAAATCGTTCTTGAGGTTCCTCTTGTCGGGTCAGAAGGACGTGGACCAGTTTAAGGACCGCAGGCGTAAGAAAGCCTCCAGAGCCGTCACACCACGTCAGAATGATGCGTTGTAATCCGAGCCATTGTGCGGCGGGCAAACCTTGCTACCGGCTGGCCACCATGCTCTCCAGCCGCCGCGTCTCGCGCTTGCGGTCGTTTTCAGAGAGCAGTGCCTTGCGGAGACGGATTGAGGTCGGGGTGACTTCGACCAGCTCGTCGTCCTCGATGTACTCCAGGGCCGCTTCCAAGTCCATCTTCCGCGGCGGCTTGAGGAGGATGTTCTCGTCGCTGCCGCTGGCCCGCATGTTCGTCAGCTTCTTTTCCTTCGTCGGATTCACCGCCAGGTCGTTGTCGCGGCTGTTTTCACCGACGACCATCCCCTCGTAGACCTCGTCATTGTGCGTGACGAACATGTCGGCCCGGTCCTGAAGCGTATTCAAGCTGAAGGCGTTGGCCCGGCCCGTGACCATGCTGATATAGACGCCGTTGGGCCGCCTGGGCACTTCGCCGATCATCGGCCTATATCCCGCGTAGCGGTGGTGAATGACGGCCGTGCCTTGCGTAGAATTGAGCAGCCGCGTCCTCAGGCCGATCAGCCCGCGGGCCGGAATCATGAACCGGGCGTGCGTATATTCGCCGCGGAGGTGCATCTCCTCGAGCTCGCCGCGACGGGCCCCGACCAGCTCCATCACGCTCCCCAGCTTGTCGGACGGCACTTCGACGACCAGCGACTCGAACGGCTCGTGCGTTTCGCCATCGATTTCCTTGAGGATCACCTTCGGCTTGCCGACCGACAGCTCATAGCCCTCGCTCCGCATGTTTTCGATCAGCACCGACAGGTGCAAAACACCTCGACCGGACACGGCGAAGGCGTCGCTGTTTTCAACTTGCCGCACGCGAAGGGCCACGTTCCGCTCCAGCTCCTTGAAGAGCCGCTCGCGAAGCTGGCGGTTGGTGACGTACTTCCCCTCGCGGCCGGCGAACGGCGAGCTGTTGATCGTGAAGACCATCTCCAGCGTCGGCTCATCGACATGCAGCCGCTCGAGTGCGCGGTGATGGTCGCGGTGGCAGATGGTGTCGCCGATTTCGACATCCTCGATCCCCACGACCGCGCACACGTCGCCAGCCGTGACCTCGCTGACCATCACGCGGCCGAGCTTGTCGAACGTAAAGAGCTGCGTCACGCGGGCCTCGGTCACGCGCCCCTCGTCCTTCATGACGGCAACTGTCTGGCCGACTTTGATATTGCCCGACTTGATCCGGCCGATGGCGATCCGGCCGACGAACTCGGACCAATCGAGCGTGGTGACCAGCATTTGCAGCGGCGCGTCTGGATCAATCTCCGGTCCAGGAACCGACGCCAGCACCATGTCGAGGAGCGGCTGGATCGAATCGGTTCGCACGGCGGGGTCGGTCGTGGCATAGCCCTCGCGGCCGCTGGCAAACAGATATTTGAAGTCCTCCAAATGCTCGTCGGCCCCCAGCTCCATCAAGAGGCCAAACGCCTCATCAAGCGTCGCGTGCGGCTGGGCGTCGGGGCGGTCGATCTTGTTGATCACGACGATCGGCCGCAGACCCGCTTCCAGAGCCTTGCTGAGCACGAACCGCGTTTGCGGCATCGGCCCCTCAGCCGCATCGACCAGGACCACTGCCCCGTCGGCCATGCGGACGACCCGCTCGACCTCGCCGCCGAAATCGGCGTGCCCCGGCGTATCGATGATGTTGATCTTTACTCCCTTATAGGGGAGTGCGATGTTCTTCGCGAGGATTGTAATGCCCCGTTTGCGCTCTAGCTCGTTCGAGTCGAGCATGCACTCGTGGTCCAGCTCGCTCTCGCGAAACTGGCCGCTTTGCTTGAGGAAGCAATCGACCAGCGACGTCTTGCCGTGATCGACGTGGGCGATGATGACGATATTGCGGATGTCCTGGCGGCGCATTCTCCGATCCTATCAGGCATCCCCCAAGTTGCGGTAGGGGAGCCGCGGGCGCATCTTCGCCATTACTTCATCTGCCGCAGCGTTTCGCCGAGCAGGCGGTCGAGCGGCACACTGCGCAGGTCCGCGGCCAGTCGCGGATGGGCAAAGACGCGGACGCGCTTGACGTAGTCGTCGAACTGCCGCGTAGCGAGCGCCACAACTGCGGGGGAAACCTCGGCGAGCGGCCGATAGACCCCTTCCTTGGGAAAGAAGACTTCGACGTGGAACTCGATTTCGCGGCGGACGGGCGGAGCGTCGATCAGAATCTCATGCGGCGCGATACGCCGGCCCAGGTGCGTGCTCGCCACGGCGGCCAGCGCTTCGCCGGCCGCAACCAGCCACAAATACGGCTGGCGGGCCAGTCGTTCGTACAGTTCGCGGCTTTGGAAGTGGCTCAATTCGCCCAGGCGCTTATAAAGCTTCCGCGACGGCCCGAACAACCCGTCGAGCAATTCGGCAGCCGGCGACTGGCCAGCCGCGGCCAGCAGCTGGTCGATCAGCGGCTGCTCGGTCAAGCGGAAGAGCTGATCGAGGTCGAGCTGCTCGTGCAGCAGAAAAAAAGCCCGCTGGAGCATGGCGGTGGCGGCCCGCACGGCATGATGCCAATAGACCTCGCTGAACATCACGTAGCGGGCAAAGACCATCATCTCGGCCGCCGTCCGCCCCTTGTCGCTGATGGCCAGGCCGTCGCCCGCCCGGTTGAGACACAAGCTCCCCACGAGCCGCTGCTGGTCGAAGTTTCGGCCGTAGGGGACGCCAGCGTGCAGGCTGTCGCGGACTAGATAGTCCATCTTGTCGATGTCGATCGGCCCGCTGAGGACGCTCTTGGCGATCCGCTGACGGGTATCGCGCGGCTTCTCGGAAAGGAGTGCCGTCACGTCGCGGGGAGCGACGTTCCAATCGTCGCGCAGGGCGTCGGCCAGCTCGCCTTCCAGCAAAAAGCTGTTGGCAAACAATTCGTGCGTCGGCACGCCGGGCAGGGCCATGTCTTCGATCGCGTGGCAGAACGGCCAGTGCCCCAGATCGTGAAGCAGGGCAGCGACGATCAGGGCTTCGGCATCGGCCGGTTGAATGGCGCTGGTGAACCGCTCGTCGCCCGCCAGTTGCTTGAGATACAAAAGGGCGTTGCGATAGACACCGAGCGAATGCTCGAGCCGCGTATGGTTCGCGGCCGGATAGACGAGCGACACCAGTCCCAACTGGCTGATGCGGGCCAGGCGGCGAAACTCGGGAGTATCGAGCAGCAGCCGAACCCGGTCGGTGAGCGGCACGTCGGTCTCGTGCGGTATCCGCACGAGATGGCGGCGGGTATCGAGGGCACGAATCTCGGGCAGGGAGAGCATGGATTGTCAGCTCACCACGTTCCAGTATGCATTCATCCCCATGATCACCCGCAGGATTACCGTCGCGGCAAGGTACAGCGCGTAGTGCATGGCCGCCGGACCGAAATCCAGTTCGAGGCTGGCCTGAGCGGTCAGGGCGCCAAGGACAACCATCGCGGCCGCGGCGATCAGCAGAAACATCAGCTCCGGCGGCTTGTCGGTGACGCCGAAATAGGCGAACACGGCCCAATACAGGCCCCATAGCAAGGGATAAACGAGGGACGGGGCAATGAGCCGCACGACTAGCTCCATGCCGCGGTGCGGCGCGGCCTCCTGGTCGCGGAGAAATGTGTAGCCGGCAAAGACCAGCGGCGGCGCAAGCACGATCGCGCCCAGGATGGTCAGCACTGGCTCAATTTTTCCGCGTTTCTCGGCTGTCAATCCGAGCACCAGCGCCATCGCCAGCACCACGAGGACCGAGGCCACAATGCCAAAGATCACAGGCGGCGCCAGGCTCACTTCCTCGCGGAAGATCGGTTCGAGGACCGCTTTGCCCTTGCTATCGACCGGGCCGGTTGGCTCGGGGGCGTGGATGATGACCTGGTCCTTGGCCGACGGAATCTCGATCGTCGTTTTGCACTTCGGGCAGGGCCCCTTTTTACCGGCGAACTTGTCGCTGACCTGAAAACGGGTCTTGCAGCCGGGGCAGGTGACGTCGATGGCCATGGGGGCAGAGGTCGGAAGTCAGAGGTCAGAGGTCGGACAGCGGACAGGACAGCCAGTTTCGCATCGGGCGGGCCGCGATGCCAGCGGTCCGACGTTGACGATTGTGCGGCCGCGTCGCCAATTGAAGGGTGCTTCAGGCTCAACTAGCATTCAACATGGACCCAAGTTGCGCCGACCTCTGACCTCCGTCTGCCCGCCCTAACTCCATGGTCATCAAGTTCCTCTGTCCCAACGGCCATCAGCTCAACGCGCCTGAGAACATGGCCGGCAAGAAGGGGAAGTGCCCCAAGTGCCAGTCGGCTTTCGTCGTGCCGACGCTGGAAGAGGTGGCGGCAGCCGAATCGGAGGCCGACGCCGTGCCTCAGGAGCAGCCGGCCGCCGTGGGGGCCAACGGCAATGAGCCGCCAACGATTCCCGCGGCGGGGAGCGGCAAGGGACTGCCGGGCGAGTTGTTCGTGTTTCTCTGCCCCAACGGCCACCGGTTGAACGGCCCGCCGAGCCTGAAGGGCAAGCCTGGGCAGTGCCCCCATTGCGGGGCCCGGTTCCGCATTCCGACCGATGACGACGAAGAAACGCCCGCAGAGTCCGCCGCGGACGAACAGCAGCCGATGCAAGTTGTGGTAGGCGCGCCGGAAGCCACCGGCAGCGGGGGCTTTCGCTTTCCGTTTGAGCAGTTTGCGCCGGAGGAGCCAGCTCAACCGGCCAATGCACCGCCTGCCGGTGGGCCAGGACTGGGATTCATCTTCGACAAGCTGTGGAAAGCCCGCGACGAGAGGACGGAGATCGAGATTTTCATGACCGAGGGAGAAATCCTGTCCCCCGAGCACTACAGCGCATCGCTTTCGAGCAGCGACTTTGGCGTGTTCGCAATCGAAGAAGGGGACGGCAGCTACACGGTGACGGTGATCCCGTGGAGCGCGGTGCGGCGGGTCGGTGTGCGGAAGCTGGCAGAATTGCCGGGGGATCTGTTTGCGTAGGGTGGATGAGCGCAGCGAAATGCACCACTCCCTACGCCTTGGCAATCGCCGCCTCGACATCGGGCGAGATCTCGAAATAGCTGTCGAGCTTGGTCACCGACATCACACCCGCGGCAAACGGCGTCAGGCCGCACATGATCACGCGGCTGTGCTGCGTATTGGCATCGGCCACCAGCGCGACGAGGTTGCCGATCCCCGCCGAATTGACCCGCGGCACGCCCGACAGGTCGAGAATCAGCCGCATCCCCGCCTTCCCGACGAGCGGGTGGAGCTCTTCGCGAAACTGTGGCCGGGCATTTTCATCCAGCGCGCCCGCGATCTTGGCGAGCACATAGCCTTCGTAGTGAGTGACCGTCAGCTCCACGCGTCCGTCTCCTGGTAGTTCGAATGCGGCATCGTAACACACCGACAGGGCAAAGTGTTCGGGTCAAGGGACGTCGGAGGGCGAAGGTCGCGAGTCGGATTGCCGCCTGCTGACCTCCAACCTCTGAACCTCTGACTTCCGACCTTCCCACCTATCGCAACTAAGCATGAATTGCCAGTATTTTACTTGGAATCCCAATTGATCGCGCAAGGCGGTCCAGAATGACCGCGGTCAGGGCCGCCGCGCATGTCGCAACCTGATGCCCTCGTTACGCTTAGAGTCTGCGTCAAAATCGTGTAAAGAGGTGTCTCCGCCAGCGCCGATACAAAGGGTAGAACATGCCGGGAGGACGGATCCGTCTCGAGCGTGTCCGTTAGAGATAGAGGTCGTGGTGCGACGACGGAGCGACGCAGCACGACCTTTTTCGTTTCTTGGCGTTTCAATCGCCTGCGACGGCTCATTTCTGTGCGAGCCAGTTGAGCCCCGTCCTCGGAGTGAGAAGATCAAAGCCCGGGGCCTCAATCGCTTGCTGGCGGATACACTGGTGCCGTGACATCGTCGATTCCAGAGGCCGGCCAACAGGCGATCCGCAAGCGCGGCGTGGTGGCGGTGATTCTTCGCGGCGAGCGGTTCCTGGTGATTCGCCGGTCGGAGCGCGTGCGAGCGCCAGGTATGTATTGCTTTCCCGGCGGCGCCATCGAACTTGGAGAAACGGAGGAGCGGGCCCTCGTGCGCGAACTCGAGGAGGAACTGTCGGTTGCGGCCCGGCCGATTCGCCGGTTGACGGAGAGCGTCACGCCCTGGCAAGTACACCTGGCCTGGTGGCTGGCGGAAATCCACGAGGCGGCGGATTTGACTCCCCATCCGCACGAAGTCCAGTCGTTCCACTGGCTCACAGCCGCCGAGATTCGCGAGCTGCCGAACTTGTTGCCGAGCAATGTCGAGTTTCTGGATGCCTGGCAACGCGGGCTGTAACGTGCGGGCGGTGTGTCCGCACCGTAGGCCTTACGCTCCGCGTGAGGAGTTCATCACGCGGAGCGTGAGGCCTACGATGTCGATTTGGCTTGCGTCGCGTAATGCGGCTCGCCTAAACTCATGAACGGAATTTGAATGTTCCCGATGCGACGATCGCTGTAATGACTCACCTGAATTCAATTCCCCGGTCTCTTTCGCGCCGCGAACTGCTTCGCATTGGCGGCGCCGGGGTAATGGGGCTGTCGCTGGCGCGGCTACTGACGGCCGCCGATTCGGGCGGAGCCGGCGAGAGCGCGGCACGGGCGGTCGCTCCGCGGGCTGACTCGCTCATCATCCTGATGCTTAACGGCGGGCCGAGCCATCTGGACATGTGGGACATGAAACCGACCGCACCCGACAATATCCGGGGGGAGTTTAAGCCAGTCGCCAGTTCGCTCCCCGGCGTGCCGGTTTGCGAGCATCTGCCCAAGCTGGCCCAGCAGATGCACCGCGTGGCCCTCGTACGCTCGATGAACCATAGCGTGAATAACGCCCACGCCCTGGCGGTTTATACGGCAATGACGGGCGACGACCGGGGCGATGCGAACAAAGCTGTTGGCAATTCGAGTAGCGACCAGCCTTCGCCCGGCGCGGTGTTGGCCAAGGTTCGCCCCAGCCAATCGGGCGCGGTGCCCCACGTTTGCCTGCCTTATATGACCAAGGAAGGGGCGGGCGGCCCGCCGCAGCCGGGCTTTTTCGGCGGCTGGCTGGGACGGCAATATGACCCGCTGTGGGTGCTGAAAGACCCGAGTGCCGCCGATTTCGCGGTCCCCGAGTTTGCGCTGGCCAGCGACGTTTCGGTCGAGCGACTGGCCGCCCGCGGGCAATTGCTGGCCTCGCTCGATCAGCCGCGCGAATCGGCGGCCATCAGCACCATGAACCGCTTTCAGCAGCGGGCCCTCGAAGTGCTCACGAGCGAGACCGTTCGCGACGCGTTTCGCCTCGATCGCGAAACGGCTGCCACGCGCGAAAGCTACGGCAAGAACATTTACGGCCAGAGCGTGCTGCTGGCCCGGCGGCTGATCGAAGCGAGCACGCGCGTGGTCACGATCAGTTGGGCTCCCGACGCCAATGCCACGTGGGACACACACGGCGGAAATTTCAAAAAGCTGAAGAGCACGCTGCTGCCGCAGTTCGATGCCGCGTGCGGCACGCTCTTGTCGGACCTGGCTGAGCGCGGGCTGCTCGATCGCACGCTGGTTGCCGTGATTGGCGATTTCGGGCGGACACCGAAGATCAACAACAACGACGGAGGGCGCGACCATTGGAACTACTGCTACACCGCGATGCTCGCCGGCGGCGGCATTCGGCCCGGATTTGTGTACGGCGCCAGCGACAAGACCGGAGCGTTTCCAGCCGACCGCCCGGTCACGCCGGGCGATCTGATCGCGACGCTCTATCAGCTCCTGGGGGTCGATCCGGCCGGCGAGCAATACGACGCCCTGAATCGCCCGCACCGGATCATTCCGCGGGGAGAGGCGATTGGTGATTTGATGGTGTAGGCCGTGGCAAGTGGTGAGTAGGTGCCCTAGCCCGCTTGCCTATAATCAACCTATAATCCGACCCTGACTCGACCGTAGCGGAAGTCGTGAGACTTCCGAATTCTGACGAATTCGGCTACGAGTATCGGGCGCTATTGGTCTACGCCGGAGGTGTATTTCCGTGTCAGAAGGCAAGTTTTTGTTCACGAGTGAATCGGTCAGCATGGGCCATCCGGACAAGCTGGCAGATCAGATTTCCGACGGCGTGCTCGACGCCATGTTGGCCCAGGATCCAATGAGCCGCGTCGCTTGCGAAACGATGGTCACTACGGGCCTGTGCGTCATCGCCGGAGAAATCAAGACGGCAGCCACTGTGGACATGCAAGAGATCGTCCGGCGGGTGGTCCGCGACGTCGGCTATACCGAGGCCGATATGGGGATCAGCGCCGACCACTGCTCGGTGCTGGTGGCGATCCACGAGCAATCTCCCGACATCGCGATGGGCGTCAACGACAACGCAGCCGTCGGCAAAGATGTCGGCGCCGGCGACCAGGGCCTCATGTTCGGCTACGCCTGCAACCACACCAAGGAGCTGATGCCGCTGCCGATTTCGCTGGCTCACAAGATTATCAACCGGCTCACCCAGGCCCGCTTCAAGGGCGAGGTCGATTGGCTGCGGCCCGACAGCAAGAGCCAGGTCACGGTCGAATTCGACGGCCCGACGCCGATTCGAGTGGACACCGTGGTCGTCTCCACTCAGCACGCTCCGTTCGTCAAGAACGAAGAGATACGTCGTTTTATCGTCGAGGAGATTGTCGAACCGCTTCTGCCCGCCGACCTCGTGAATGGGGACATCAAGTATCACATCAACCCAACGGGCCGATTTGTGGTCGGCGGACCGCACGGCGACTGTGGCCTGACCGGGCGGAAGATCATCGTCGATACCTATGGCGGCTGGGGCCGGCATGGCGGCGGCGCCTTCAGCGGCAAGGACCCGACGAAGGTCGATCGGAGCGCGGCCTACATGGCCCGTTATGTGGCGAAGAACATCGTTGCGGCGGGCCTGGCTGACCGGTGCGAGGTGCAACTGGCATATGCGATTGGCGTGGCCGATCCGGTGAGCGTGAGCGTCGATACGCAGGGGACGGGCCGCGCCAGCGACGAGCGGATTTGCTCGCTGATTCGCGAATTCTTCCCGCTCACGCCGCGCGGCATCATCCAGGCACTCGACCTGCGGCGGCCGATTTTCCGCAAGACGGCCGCTGGCGGTCACTTCGGCCGCAGCGAACCCGAGTTCACCTGGGAACGGACCGATCGGGCCAAGAAGCTGGCCGAAGCCGCGGGAACGGAAGCAGTGGCGGCACGCTAAGTGGAGCAGGCGCGTCGCCTGGCAACAATGTGCTCCACGGCGGGAGCCAATCTGCAATCGGCGGCGGCGCCGGCAATCAGCCGGCAGCTTGCAGAGGCTGTCTGGTGGACCGCCGCAGTGCTGGCCATCGCACTTTCGGCGCTGCTCCTGTTGCGGCGGCTTGGCGGAGCAATCATCAATCCACTGAGCGGCACTGAGTTCGTCGCCGCAGCCGCCGTGCTGACGCTGCTTGTCTTCGCCCTCCAACTCGCGGCACAGCACCAGCGGGTCGCCGTGGTCGTGCTTGCATTAGCCGCGGTCGTCGGCCTGGCCGCCATCACGATACCCGGCACACCACCTTGGAGCGCCTGCCTGTCCTGGTTCGGGCTCGTGACTGCCCAGTCAGCAGTCCTGGTGACCAATTGGAGGCATGCGAGGGTTCCGCGGCATTCAAGCATTCGAGCCGCCGTCGTCGAAGAGTACGAGGAAGCGATTTCTGAGCAGCTTGTCCAGCGGATCGCACGAGAACGAACGCCAGGCGGCGGAGAGTCGATCCACGCATTGGTCCGAGCGACTTGTCCGCCCGGCGATCAGACGGCCGTCGTTCACGTCGCGTTCTGCCCGCCCCTCGATGCAGCCCCGCGTCTGACCGCGCATGTGCTCGACGACAGCGGAGCGGAGACCAGGATTACGCTGGCCGAGAGCTATGGAGCGCGGATCGAAGTTCGCCTGCCGCATGCGGCCCCAACAGCACGCACGGTGCTGGTCGAAGTGCTGGGCTCTGTCGTTGAGACGGCGGCTCGTTGAGACGGCAGCCGATCACGTGCGGCAGCGGCGCTACTTGATCACGATGAACTGCTTGACCATGTAGAAGCCGTCGTGCTTGGGCCAATCGAGCTGCTTGATCTTCTCCGTCAGCTCGAGCTGATCGTTGTTGTCGAGCGTGACCGCGACGATGGTGGGGGCCTTATTGTGCTGGCCATAGACAATCTTGATCCAGTGCGGCCCATCGGAAAGCGCAAGCCCGCCAAGCGCATCTTCAATGCTAGGCTGCATGGCATTGAGGTCGGCATTAATTCCCTGTTCGCCGCGGAGAAACAGATCGCCGAAAGCCACCTGGCGCGGCTTGCCGCCGATCGCGACTTCCTTGATCGTCTGATGCGGGTCGTTGGGGTTGAGGAATGCTTTGTAAACCACATGGAACGTCGTCAGCGTGAAGTTGACCATGCTGTCGTCGATGGCCGCATCCTCGCTGTCTCCAATGCCTGCCACGAACTCGACAATCTCGGCGCCGCCCGGCAGCGTCATTCGGAACTCAGTCTCCACGACATATCCGCCGTCCTGCTGCCGCTCCGAGCCGTAGATCGACGCCCGCAAGCGAGCCGGATTGCCTTCCAGGCCCACGCCCTTGGCGTCAGTGACGATCTTCGTCTCGCCATGCCCCTGGAGCCACTCAACGAAGAATTTCTCCAGCCTGGCGTCAGTCTTGGATGCCGCGGGACCACAGCCGGCGGCCACGACCAGAGACAAGAGCAGCATCGCGAAGCGCATGATTAACTCTCCTAAACTCTAAGGTCTAAGTTCCAAGATCTTAGAGCTTAGTCCTTAGGTTCAGACCTTTACGTTCTCTCCAAACGCTCGCATCGCCACTTCATAGACCTCTTTGAGCGGCTGGTTCTTCTCGGCAGCGACGCGCCGGCAGGCTTCAAATTCGGGCGAGAAGCTCGTGCCGCCGTCGGGCAGCACGGCAAGCTTGCCCTCGATCGGACCCAGCGGCGTTTCGACCGTGTGCGGCCGGCGCTCGAGCTTGTGGCGGCAGGCCTGCCACCGGCGAATGCCCAGTGTTGAAGTTTCGCGGAAGACGATCTTCTCCATCTTCGCGACGAGCTCCGCCGGACAGAGGACTGAGAGCAAAACGCCCGGCCGGTTCTTCTTCATCTGGATGCTCGTCGTATAGACGTCGAGCGCCCCTGCCTCGAACAGCCTGGCGGTCGTGTGGCCGATGATCTCGCCACTGATGTCGTCGAGGTTCGTCTCGAGCACCCAGATCTGGTCGCTCACCAGTCCGTCGCCCGCCTCGCCGACGATCAGCCGCAGCACGTTTGGCTGCTCCTTCAAGTCGCGCTCGCCCGCGCCCAGGCCTATCGATTGGATCGTCAGCGCCGGCAGCGGGCCGAACTCATCGGCGACCGTTTTGACAATGGCCGCGCCGGTGGGCGTGGTCAGCTCAAAGGGGACGGCCGAGGAGGCCAGCGGCACGCCGCGCAGTATCTCGGCCGTCGCCGGCGCCGGCACGCTGACGCGGCCGTGCTTGATCTCAATATGACCGGTACCCGTCGGCACGGGCGAACAGACGATCCGATCGACCCTCAGCAGCGACAGGCCCACCGCACAGCCCACGATGTCGGCGATCGAATCGACCGCGCCAACTTCGTGAAAGTGGACTTTGCGAATCGTCGTCCCGTGGACCTTGGCTTCGGCCTCGCCGATGCACGTGAAGATCCGCTTAGCCAGGTCCTTCTGCGGGGGCGTGAGTCCGCTGCTCGCGTCGATCTTCTCGGTGATGTGGTGCAGATGCCGGTGAGCGTGCTCCGGCTCGTGCAGCACCTTTATCTTGCAGGCCCGAAAGCCGCGGCGCTTGACCTCCTCAGCCGCCAGCTTGATGTTTGGAAAGCCGAGCGAGTCGATGCCGGCTTGAATCGCGGCCAGTTCGACGCCGCAATCGACCAGCGCGCCGAGCGTCATGTCGCCGCTGATGCCGCTGATACAGTCCAGGTACGCGATTTTCATGTGGTCAGGCAGTTGAGTGGTGAGTGGTGAGTGGTGAGTGATCGCTCGTCGTCTTCTACCACTCACTACTCACACTACTCACCACTCACCACTCACTCCGCTACTCCGATTCATGAACGACCGTCACACTCGTACTAATTCCGCCGCGGGGCGTAAACGCCGCCACTAGCTTCATCCGACGCGGCGCCAGCACCGCGACCAGGTCGTCGAGAATCCGGTTGGTGACATTTTCATAGAAGATGCCCGCGTTGCGGAAGCTCTGAAGATACAACTTCAGGCTCTTCAACTCTACGCACTTGCGGTCCGGCGTGTAGGTGAATGTCAGCGTGCCGAAATCCGGCTGGCCCGTCTTGGGACAGACCGACGTGAATTCGGGGCAGACGATTTCGATCACATAGTCGCGGCCGGGATACTGGTTGTCAAACGTCTCCAGCAGCTCGCGCGGATTGGCCGGAATGGTCATGCATTCTTCCCTTGATGCGACACTTCGATTGTGCCGCAGCGGGTGACTTGAGACTAGGGGATTGGCAGCTGCCGTATCAATTCGGCACTGTAGGTGACTTCGCCGGTTCGGCTGGCTTTGGCGTCTCGCCTGGTGCAGCAGCGTCCGCTGGCTTGGTTGACTCGGTTGCTCCGGCCTGAACGACGTCGCCAACCAGCGGCTTGCGCGGCAGCTTTTCGTCGCGCATGGCCGCGTGATAGACCCACGAGGCCATGATGATTGAGGCCTGCTTCATGTCCTCTTCCTGCACGCGGTCATACACATCCATGCTGTAATGGTGGGTCCGCGTGTCATATTCCATTTGATCCTGGATGAACTGAAACCCCGGCAGGCCGACCGCGTCGAACGACAGGTGATCGGTGCCGCCGGTGTTCGTCTGGGCAATCGTCGCCGCACCCAGCTCGGCAAATGGGGCGAGCCAGGCCCGAAAAATCGGCCGCATTGCTTCGTTACCCTGGAGATAGACTCCTCGAATCTTGCCCGTGCCGTTGTCGAGGTTGAAATAGCCAGACAACCTGGCGTGCTCGGGCTTCAGCTCGTACTTTGTCCGCGGACGCTGCGGCGGCGGCGCGGTTTCGCCTGCGGCAGGGGCCGGCTCGTTGGCGCTCGATTGCCGCTCGGGGCCTGCACTGCGGCCGCCGCTGGAGGGCGGCGTGCTGGCACGCCCAAAGTGCTCGCCGACGTAAGCTTTCGAGCCCAACAGCCCCTGCTCTTCGCCCGTCCAAAGGGCAATCCGAATGGTGCGCCGTGGTTTGAGGCCCGTGGCCTGAAGGATTCGAACTGCCTCCAGCGCGACCCCGCAGCCGACGGCGTTGTCCGTAGCCCCAGTGCCCGAATGCCACGAGTCGAAGTGTCCGCCGAGCATGACGACTTCGTCGGCCAAATCCGAGCCCGGAATCTCAGCGACGATGTTGTAGCTCATCAGGTCGTCCGTGTGATACTGCGCGGCGATATCGATCTCCAGTTCGACAGGCGAGCCCTTCTTGAGCATGCGGATGAGGCGGTTGTAATGCTCGACCGCCACGACGGCTTGGGGAACAACGGGGGGCGAATCCGCCGCCCAGGGTGACGGCCCGCGTGAGGAGAAGCGGCGCGAGGGCTCGTTCTCGTCATTCCGCTGCTCCGGGCGCCCGTCTCCACGCGCCTGGCCGCGCGGTAAGCTCGCAGCGCTGACGAGGAGGTTGCCGCCGTCGCCGCGACCGGGCTCCAGGATTACACCGGCTCCTTCCTCTGCAAGCATCGCCAATTTGCGGCCTTGGAGCGCAAAGGCGGCGCGCTGCTCGGGCGTCGCATTGAACGTGTTGCTTGGCGCGGGTGGGCCACCCGGCGCGGCAGCCCCCGGAGGCATTGGGCTGGGCGATCCACTGGTGGCCGGTGGACTCGCGCCAGGGGCGGATGATGGCACTGTTGATGGCGGCGCTGTTCCGGGAGGAAGCCCGCGGCGGCCCCGCAGCGCCGAGCTGTCGCCGTTGGCCAGCGCCAACAGCGTCGCGTCGCTCTGCCGCTGAGCCAGCGGCTCGAAGATCGCCTTCACTTCGCGAGGCGGACTCATGAGCACGATTGCCCGGTGCAGCTTTCCGCGGTATTGATCGAGCTCCTTTTCATTCGCCGCTTCCAGATAGATCGGCGTGCCGCGGATGGCCTTGGGAGTGCTTCCCGACCAGGCCTTGGGATAGGCGATGAGCGGAGCAAACGTCGGCTTGACCATGTTGGCCGTGAAGCCTTCGAGCGACCACCCGCGGCCGAATGGACCCCACGGTTCCAAACGTGCATTCACAAGGCCCCACTCGGCCAGCCGTGTTTTCGTCCACTCGGCGGCGGCCTTGGTCTGCGGCGAACCGGTCAGCCGCGGCCCATGCACGTCGGTCAGGAAGCCGATCGTTTCCATGACTTTCGACCGCTCGAGACCTTCCTCTTTGATCTTCTTGATGGCTTCGCGATCGACGCGTTCCTCGGGAGCTTGCGCGAGGCAAGGCAAGCCCGACAGCGAGCCAACCAGGACGGCGGCGATTGCAATGACAGAAATCAGGCGCATTTCTCGAGTCTCACGCAGAGTTCAGAAAATCGATTGCAGGCGAAACGAAATTTCCAGCCTTGCCGCTTCTTCGCCCGTGGCAGATTATTCCACGCCGGGGGCCAGCGTGCCACTTTTTTCAGGGACCTTCAGCGTCAGCCAGCGAAGGCTTACCAGCCCAGGGCGTCGCTGACCCGCGTCCAGCTCCACACCATCACCAGCCAGAACAACCACAAAATGAGGGCCGTCCAGAGCAGCACAACGACGGTGAGCACGACCTTTGCCACCGTCGAAAACCCACGACTCATCCACAGAAACGGAATGCCCAGGGCGGCGGTCACGAAGAACAACATCGCGAGCATCAGCCACGGATTGTCGAGCGCCCTTCGCCAAACGGGCGAATCGCTTGATTCCGGAGCTGACGGTTGGTCGCTGGGAGACGATTGATCCATCGATGCGGGCCTGCGTGGTTGTGAGTGTAACGACCGTGCTGCGGGTGGGGAATCGTTTGTATTTCGCCTGCCCCGGTGACCACTCTCCCGCGTGCTAACTTTGGACTGACCGTGTCGAATCGGAAGTGGCGCGACTCGACATCCAGCAGGCCCCTTGGATTCCCCATCTGTGAAGCCCCGCCTCCTGATTGCCGAACCCCAGGCCGGCGAAACCGCCCTCGCCAGGCCGTCGCCGGCCGCATCGCCCCGGCCTGCTCGCGGTTTACAAGCCAGTCCGACGCCGAACATTCAACTTCCAGCTCCGATTCCAGCTCCAATTGCAGGTCCCATGGGCGGACCGCTCCCCAAACGGCCCAAGGGAAGCCTGTTCATCGGCTCCATCTTGCTGCTCATCGTGGGGACGGTTTCGTACCTCGCTTGGAACACTACCTTCCGCTATTCGTCATACGGCACCGTGACTGGCCGGACGCTCGCGGTCAGTCCTCCCTGGCCGGGAGTCGTCGTGTCATTGCCGGTCCGCGAGGGGGACGTGGTACGGCAAGGCGATGCGTTGGCCGATCTGGTCAACCCGCTGCTCGAACATGAGATCGAAGGGCTGACCGACGAGCTGCGGCTGGCGCAGTCGGAACTTGACGCCCACGTCGCCGAGCTGACGCTGGCAGCCCAGCAATCGCGCGACCGACAGCAATTGGCGCTTGCCGAATACTATCGGCTGATGGGCGAACTCCTCGCCGAACAAGCCAGGCTCAGCGACCTGATTGGGCGGATGCAGCGCAATGAAAAGCTCTCGGTGAAGGGGGCGGTAACCGGCCAAGACCACGAGTCGGCTCGCCTGGCCGCCGAAGGACAACAGGCCAAGGTCGAGCGGCTCGAACTCGCCGTCGCCGAACTCAAGAAGCGGACCGACGCCAGTGAGCCGGCGGACCAGGGAAGCGAGCGCCTCAAGCCGAAGCTGATCCGGATCGAACAGATTCAGTCGAGCATCCAGCGGGCCCGCGAGCGGCAGCGGGAAGGGACCCTGCGAGCGCCGGCAGCCGGCCGTGTGCTGGCGATTAAGCGCCAGGTCGGCGAGTATGTCGAACCGGCGCTGCCCGTGATCGAATTGCTCGACGAGCAGTCACTGGAAATCACGCTGCTGGTCCCC
>JAKEHX010000125.1 GCA_022614795.1 Planctomycetaceae bacterium
AGGGGCACGCCATGATCGCCACCGCCAACTTCGAGCTGGCCGGCGGGGCGTTCAAGCGGGCCCTGGCCCTCGATCCGGCGATCGACCGCGATGGCTTCACGCTGGACAAACTCTACGGCCCGGCGACGATTGCCAAGACGACCCATCTAGAGGATCTGGCCGCGTGGGCCTTGGACCACTCCGATACCTCCGAGCCTTATTTCCTGATGGGCGTCACGCTTCGCTACGACGGCCAGGCCGACCGGGCCGACAAGTTCTTCGCCCGTGCGGCTGAAGTGGCCGGCACAGCGGCCAGCCACATCGCCGCGTTTGCACCAGCCGCCGCGAACCTCGTCGAGCATGCCGTGCCTCAGCCGCCAGCGCCTCAGCCACCACCACCGCCTCCACCCGAGGCCCAGCCGCCGTTTGATGCGCCTGTCGCTGCTCCGGCGCAACCCGCGCCGCCCGAGCCGCCGCAGCCGGTCGTGACGCTGGTCGAGATTTAAGTAGCAGGCACACTCCGTGTGCCAAGGGCTAACGCCAGGCGATACAAACCCGAAGCGTAAGCGAGGCTTCGCCGCGGACTTCGGATGGATGACGCCAAACGAAAACGGGTCCGCGATTGACTGGCAATCGCGGACCCGAGGATAATCCTTGCCGATCACCCTGACCACTGGTCAGGGCTTTGATTGTTCAGGCTTTAGTACATGTCGTGATCGCCGCCGTGGCCCTTGGCGGCCTTGCCTTCCTTGGGCTTTTCGGCGATCAGGGCGTCGCTGGTGAGGAGCAGCGTGCTGACGCTGGCCGCATTGGCCAGCGCGGTGCGGACCACCTTAGTCGGGTCGATCACGCCCGCCTTCACCAGGTCTTCGAAGCTGTCGGTCAGGGCGTTGTAGCCATAGTTGCCCTTCCCTTCGAGCACCTTCTCGCACACGATGCCGCCGTCCTGGCCGGCATTGGTCGCGATCATCGTCAGCGGCGAGCGGCAGGCCCGCAGCACGATGTTGTAGCCCACCTGCTCGTCGTGGCTGAGGCTGTCGCCGGCTTTGACCTGCGAAATGGCCCGCAAGAGGGCCACGCCGCCGCCGGGAAGAATGCCTTCCTGAACCGCGGCGCGAGTCGCGTGCAGGGCGTCCTCAACGCGGGCCTTCTTCTCCTTCACCTCGCTCTCGGTCGCGCCGCCGACATTGACCTTGGCCACGCCGCCGGAAAGCTTGGCGAGCCGTTCTTCGAGCTTCTCGCGGTCGTAGTCGCTGGTGCTGACTTCGATCTCGCGGCGGAGCTGGTCGATGCGGGCCTTGATGTCGGACGACTTGCCGGCCCCTTCGATGATCGTCGTGTTGTCCTTGTCGATCGTGACCTTCTTCGCCCGGCCGAGATCCGTGAGCTGGACGTTCTCGAGCTTCACGCCCAGGGCCTCGAAGATCGCCTGGCCGCCGGTAAGGATCGCAATGTCCTCGAGCATCGCCTTGCGACGGTCGCCGTAGCCCGGCGCCTTGACCGCGCAGCACTGGAACGTGCCGCGGAGCCGGTTGATCACCAGCGTTGCCAGGGCTTCCCCCTCGACGTCTTCGCAGATGATGAGGAGCGGCTTGCCCTGCTGCACGACCGCTTCGAGCAGCGGCACCAGGTCCTTGATCTGCGTCAGCTTCTTCTCGTAGACCAGGATGTAAGGGTTTTCGAGCACGCAGGTCATGGTGCTCGGATCGGTCACGAAGTAGGGCGACAGATAGCCGCGGTCGAACTGCATCCCCTCGACCCATTCGGTTTCGGTCGCCAGGCTCTTGCCTTCATCGACCGTAATCACGCCGTCTTTGCCGACCTTCTCCATCGCGTCGGCCAGCAAATTGCCGATCTCGCGGTCATTGTTCGCGGCGATCGACGCCACGTTGGCCATCTCGGCCTTTTCCTTGATCTTGATCGACATCTTGCCGAGCTTGTCGGCGATGTCGGCCACGGCCTTCTCGATGCCGCTCTTCATCTGCACCGGGTTGACGCCGGCCACGACGGCCTTGAGCCCCTCGTTGAAGATCGCTTCGGCGAGCACGGTGGCTGTGGTAGTGCCGTCGCCCGCCACGTCGCTCGTCTTGCTGGCGACTTCGCGGACCATCCGGGCCCCCATGTTCTCATACACGTCTTCCAGGTCGATCTCCTTGGCGACCGTCACGCCGTCTTTGGTCACCGTCGGCGAGCCGAAGCTCTTTTGGAGGATGACGTTGCGGCCCTTGGGACCGAGGGTGACTTTGACGGCCTTGGCCAGCTTGCCGACGCCGCGGCGAATGGCTTCGCGGGCCTCTTGATCGAAGGCGATGATTTTGGGCATGGATCAGTAACTCCTGAGTTTGATTTATGTTGTTAGCCGGGACCAAACCTGGTCCCGGTGAATCGCGTCAAATTTCTCGTGCCCAAGCTCTGCTTGGACACGCACGTCTTGCGAAGCTCTGCTTCGCCAAATCGGGAAGCAGAGCTTCCAGCACGTGAGTTCCCAAGCGGAGCTTGGGAACGAGCAACCTGATTCAGTCTTCCAGCACGGCGAGGATGTCCTCCTCGCGCATCAAGAGCAGCTCGTCCTCGCCGACCTTGAACGTCTCGCCGGCCCACGACGTGAAGAGCACGCGGTCGCCGCTCTTGACTTGCAGTTTGCCGCGGCTGCCGTCGTCCAGCAGCTTGCCGTTGCCCACAGCTTCGATCACGCCCCGCTGCGGCTTCTCTTTGGCCGAGTCGGGCAGCACGATTCCCCCGGCGGTCCGCTCCTCGCTCGATTCGCGGCGGACGACCACGCGGTCCCCCAGCGGCTGGAGCTTCAGTTGCGTCTTGGCCGACTTTTTCTCTTTCGTTGCGGTCGCCATGCGTGACAATCCTCCTGGCGTGAATCGGAAACCTGATGCGGTTGGAAAGGCGGGAAAGGCGGGGTGCGAAAACACGTACCCTGTCAAAACTGCGCGAACAGCTTCGCTCGGGCGGGCTAAACGCAACTAGCGCGCCAGAGCGGCCAAGAGCGACGTAACCAATTGCCACGACGCGTTTTGCGACGAATTCAAGCACGTCATCGAAAGCGCGATGCACCCCTGCCCGTGGCAGTCAACCATTGATCCGCTCATTGGACTGCCATTTTGACAGCGAACCAAGTGTGGGGCTTTCAGCCTGCCATGCTTATACCTTCCTCCCGACTTTGAGCCCGGATTTGGTCCTTGCTGAGTCAAATCGAGGGTGAGGACGAGGACGATACGAGTCCGGCCTGAAGGACAAGCGCCCCCCCTGAATTGTTTCTCCGCTTTCCCTTGCGCAAAATGGGGGGCTGTCGCCTTCTGACCTTTACGGTGATTTCGTTTCTGTATGCCCATCAAAGTCCAATGCGCCTGCGGAGCGGCTTTTGCCGCCAAGGATGAACTCGCAGGGCGCACCGTCAAATGCCCCAAGTGCCAGCAACCCCTCGCCATTCCCGCCGCGGGCGCCGCGCCGGTCGCCGCGCAAGCTGCACCGGCTAAACAGGTCCAGCCGGCGGCGGTGCCCCGCCAGGTGGCTGCACCGCTCCCTTCGCAAACCGCGCCCGCCCCGCACCCCGGTGGTGATATCTTCGCCGAAGCCGGTCTGAAGGCCATGCAGGCCGGCATGTCCCCCTGCCCCGCCTGCACCGCGCCGATGGCGATCAATGCGATCGTGTGCATCAAGTGCGGCTACAACAAAAACATCGGCCGGCGGATGGAGGTGGTCAAGCAAACCGGCGGCACGGCGCTTCCCGGCGGTCACAGCGTCACCGTGGAAGAAATGCTCGACAAGGCGGCCGTGCGGATCGAGGAGGAGAAGGAAGAAGAGCGGAAAAAAACCAGGGAAGGGATGCCATGGTGGGTGTACTTGATCGGAATCACGGTCATCGCCGGTTTTATGATCGCCATGATGCTCATCCCGCAAGAAACGGCGATGCGCGTGGCGGGGTGGACGGTCATCGTATTATCGTGGCTGGTGTGTATGTACTCGGGCATCCGGATACTCATTATTGCCTTCCAGGAAAGTGCGTTACAGGGAATCCTCTACCTCGTCATACCGTTTTATCCGCTGTTCTATATCATCACCCGCTGGGACCGGTGTGGCGGTCTCTTCTTGATGAACCTCGTTGCCACCGTCTTCATGTGTTTCGGATATGGATCGATCATCCTCGCGGAAGTCATGAACAAGCCCGCCGAAAGTTCGCTTCCGCGGTCCGTGCAATACGTGACGGCATATCACGTGCCGATAGGCTTGACTGCCGCAGACTTGACCGCCAATTCCGAGCCAGCATGATATCGCCGGTCGCGGTTGTCGGACCAATGCGACAAATTCTCTGGGAGACAAACCATGCGGTTTCAATGTGTGCTTTCGTTGCTACTTGGCGGCGGTCTCGCGGCCCGCGCGGCGGACGATCTGCCCGTCGTCTATGAGGAGAACTTCGAGAAAGGGGCGGACCACTGGCAGCCGCTCGACGAAAAGCAATGGCAGATCAAGAAGACCGACAAGGGGCAGGTCTATAGCCAGCACGTGAAGGCATCGGCCTACAAGCCGCCGCACCGCAGCCCGACGAACGTCGCCCTGCTCAAGGACGTCACGGTTGGGGACCTGGTGCTCACGGCCAAGGTCCAGAGCACGCACCCCGACTACGGCCACCGCGACGCCGTGGTCGTCTTCGGCTACCAGGACCCAGCCCATTTCTACTACGTCCACTTGGGCAAGCAGGCCGACGACCACGCCAACCAGATCTTCATCGTCAATGGCGAGGCCCGCAAGAAGATCTCGCTCACCTCGACCAGCGGCACCAACTGGGACGACAACTGGCACAACGTCAAGGTCGTCCGCAAGGTGGAAAGCGGCGCGATCGAAATCTTTTATGACGACATGACCAAACCGGTCATGACCGCCAAGGACGAGACCTTCAAGTGGGGCCGGATAGGCATCGGCACGTTCGACGACACCAGCGACTGGGACGACATCGTGGTGCGGGGCGTGAAGGTCGAGCGGAAATGACGTGCAAAATCTGAGAGAGAGCCGCGGATTTCGCGGATGACGCAGATCAGGCAACGACCAGAAAACTGCTCGCGCCTTTAACGGAATTAAACAGTACTCCGTACTCTGTACTTCGTACTCCGTACTGCAAGCCGCGCAACTCGTCGCGACGCCCGCAATCCCCGAACCGCGACCGCGAACAGCCCGGACAACACATCCGCGTCCTCCGCGTAATCCGCTGTTCATTCGCCTTTGCAAATCTAGGCAATCAGCGCCGACCTTGCCGATCGCGCAAAGTTTTCCGCTTTTGACGAAAGTTCTCAAGGCCGCGCGTCCGATACTGTCGCTGCCGGAAGGTCCGTCTCGGCCGGCCGGACGAAGTTCGTTGTAACTAGCGACAGCGAAAGGACTTGTGATGACGGCTTGGGCCCTGGGCACGCGGCATCTGGCGATCGGCCTGCTCGTGGGCGGTTGGCTGCTAGCGTCTTCTTCCGCTGCGATGGGCCAGCACATCGGCTGGTCCCCGTCGCGCGACGACGCCGTCATTCTCGAAGACGATGCCGCCGTGGGAACGGGTATTCGGCCCGCGGCTGAGTTCGAAGAGATTGCGCCCACACCCGGCCGCCGCCTCTCGGCCCCGCGCCCCTCGCGGCTCATGCCGCGGTCCAGCGTCGGCCGGATGCACGAGCAGACCACCATTGAGCCGCGGATCGTCAATGAGCTGCCGATGCCCGGCTCGGCACGTATGGGGACAACTGCCTCGCCAATGCCCGGCGAAATCTACGCGCCCGGTGAAATCTACGAGGGCATGCCGGGCGCGGGCGCAACGTGCTGCGGGCATGGCTGCGGCCAGTGCCCCGATTGCTGCGGCAATTGGAATTCGTGCGGACCCGTGCCGATCTGCACCCTCTTGCCGCGGCCCTGTCTCACCAACCTCGAGTTCACAGCCGGCGTCCACGGCTTCACCGGCCCGTTGAATCGCGGCGCCAGCGGCAGCTTCGGCTTCCACGAGGGCTTCAATTTCGGCTTTCCCGTCTGTGGCGGCAATTTGCCCTGCGGCCAGATCGGCGCCCTGTGGACCGAGAGCAACTTCGACGGCTCGCTGCTCGAACCGGATGAGCGAAACCAGATCTTCGTGACCGCCGGCTTCTTCCGCCGCGTCGATTGGGGCCTGCAGTGGGGCGTCGCGTTCGACTACCTGCACGACGAATGGGATTACGAAATCGATCTCGGCCAGGTCCGCGGCGAACTCGGCTGGCGCTATTGCGACTGCCATGAAATCGGCTTCCGCTTCTCGGCCGGCGTGAACGACGACAGCGGGATTTTCAACGTCATCGACTCTAACGAGCAGGAATTCGTGATCCGCCAGGCGGGCGGCCGGGTCGAAGTCAACGACCTGTTCGTGTTATACTATCGCCGGCAATTCGCCTGCGGCGGCGAAGGGCGGCTCTTCGGCGGCTTCACCAACAACCACCAGGGGATATTTGGAGGCGACGCCCGCCTCCCCCTCAATGCCTGCTGGTCGCTTGCCGCCGACTTCGTTTACGTCGTGCCGCCCGACGACAGCCCGCTGCCCGGATTTGCCGAGGAAACGTGGAACGTTTCGATCGGCCTCGTCTGGACGCCTTTCGCCAAGCCCGGCTGCTGCCCGAACTACTGCCGCCCGCTGTTTGACGTGGCCAACAACGGCACTTTCGCGACGCGGCTGGAGCGAAGCATGCTGATCGCGGAGTAGGACGGATTTTCAATCCGTCCAGTGCGCGGCAGGACGGATTACAAATCCGTCCTACGTTAGAACCGGTGCCCCCGCTGCGGGCCTTTCTGCGTCAGCGTCATGACTTCCGGCCCGGTCTCGGTCATTAGGATCGTGTGCTCGAACTGAGCCGACAGGCCGCCGTCCTTCGTCCGAACCGTCCACCCGTCGCGCTTGTTCTGTACCGTCTCCTTCGTGCCGGTGTTGATCATCGGCTCGATCGTAAAGCAGATGCCCGGCTCGATGCGCTGGCGGCGCGACTCGGGCGGGGCGTGATGCGGAATGGTCGGCGGCTGGTGGAACTGGCGGCCCAGGCCGTGGCCGACGTATTCCTCGACGACGCTGAAGCCCTGCTTGCGGGCGTGGCGGACGATCGGCTCGCCGATGTCGCTCACGCGGCACCGCGGACGGATGTTCTCGATCGCCAGCCACAAGCAATCGAACGCACACTGCGTCACGCGGCGGGCCAGGTCGCTGGGCATGCCGATGATGAACGTCTCGCTCGAATCGCCGTGCCAGCCGTCGACGAACGACGTCAAATCGACGTTGATGATATCCCCTTCTTTCAGCACGTAGTCGCCCGGCAAGCCGTGGCAAATGACGTCGTTGACGCTCGTGCAGCAGCTATAGGGGAACGCCCCTTTCTGCCCGGGATACCCCTTCTGCGAAGGCGAGTGGCCGTGGTCGCGGGTGTAGGTCTCGGCAAGCTGGTCGATCTGGGCGGTGGTGACGCCCGGCTTGATGAACGCCCGGACAACATCCATCAACTGGGCATTGAACTGGCAGGCAGCCCGCATCTGTTGGCGTTCGGCTTCGTTGAGTTGCAGGCGGCGGCGCGCGTTATAGAGCATGGCCGTTGAGGTCGGCAAATGAGCGGCTATCGGTCGATGAAAGCTTCCTAGTCTAGCACGATTTGGGGGGCACGCCCAGAGGCGCGGTGATGCGCCGTTATCCTCCTTTCAACCCTCGTCCTCGTCGTCCTCGTCCTCGTTCTCGATTACGCCGGCTACCTTTGATCGTTGCCGCCTTTGAGATCTAGGACGAACGGCAACCCCTCCCGCATTCGAGGACGACGACGAGGACGAGGACGATTACGAGTATTGCTAGCAGTCGGTGTGCCCGCGCCCAACTGCTCTAGCATCGGTCAGCCGCCCTTTCTATCATTCCCCCGCGCAAGTGTTCCCTGCGCTCGATGCGCGTGGAAAAGCGTCACGGAGGACGATCGTGAACACGATGAAATCCACTGCGGTCATCCTGGTGCTGGCCGGCGTGCTCTATGGAGTCTATACGGCTCTCAATAAGCAGGAGTCTCCGCCGCCGCCGGGAATGACCGCCAAAGACGTTGAGGACCTGGCGCCTCCGGCGATCGATTTCAGCAGCGGTTCGGCATCGGGGCCGACATCGCACCTGCCGGCGCCGCCGACGACGCTCACGCCCCCCTCGACCGAATCGCCGGCGAGCGAATTGCATTCGACCACCGCCCCCGCTGCCGGCAGCAAGGCCGACAGCCTCTATGCCCCCCGCCGCCGCGATGCTCAACCATCGACGTCGCCTCCCGCAAGCTCCGACGCCGCCAGCGCGAGCTTCAATCAACAGAGCAGCTTTGAATCGCCGGCGGCCGACGCCTCGCGTACTTCGCTTAGCGCGTTCTCTCTCCGCCGCGACCTGGCGACAGCGGAGCAGCAAATCCAAGAGAGCAAACTCCGTGCGGCCCTGGCGACCCTGTCGCCTTACTACAGCCAGTCCGACCTGTCGGCCGAAGACCGGGCCCAGCTCGTCGCGTGGCTCGACGCGCTGGCGGCGAAGGTGATCTATTCGCGCGAGCACTTGCTCGACTCGCCCTACCAGGTGCGGGGCAGCGAGACGCTGTTCGACATCGCCGAGCGGTGCCACGTGCCGGCCGAGCTGCTCCAGAACATCAACGGAGTGAGCGATCCGCGGGTCCTGCTTCCCAATACGACGCTCAAGCTGGTGCCGGGCCCGCTGCGGGCCGAAGTCAACATTTCCACGAGCGAGCTGACGGTGTATCTGGGCGATCTCTATGCCGGCCGCTTTCCGTTCACGCTGGGCAACGAACCGCCGCCGCCGGGCGACTTCGAGGTCAAGGATCGTCAGCCAGAGCGAACGTACTATAGCGCGGACGGCCGGACCATTGCCGCCAACGATCCGACGAATCCTTACGGGCAGTGCTGGATCGACCTCGGCGCGTCGGCCTGCATCCACGGCAGCCCGCTCTCGCCCGCCCCCGGCGCTCCCGCGCTCGGCTGCATCAGCCTCAGCCCGCAGGACGCCCGCGATGTCTATTCGATCCTCTCCCGCGGCTCGCGGGTCGTGATCAAGCGGTAAAGATTTGCTCCGCTCGCTCGGCGCAGATGAGTTACTGACCTGGCCGCTCCCACGGTAATCTGGTGCAGTCCGGGGTGCGTCATGGCCAAACGAAAGACAAGACCGCGTAAAACTGGTCCGGCTTCTTTTCAAATCGCGCGAAAGCTCGCGCTCGCATTGCCCGAAGCCGAGGAGAGCACATCCTACGGCACGCCCGCATTCAAGGTTGGAGGCAAGCTCTTCGCTAGACTGCATCAAGATGGTGAGTCGCTCGTGGTCCGGATTGACAAGCACGAGCGGGTGATGCGAATGCAGGCCGACCCGGCGACGTACTTCATCACCGAACATTACGTAAATTATCCTTGGATTCTCGTGCGACTGGCATCGGTCTCGCGTGACGATCTGGGCGAGCTGCTGAAGGACGCCTGGCAGCTCGTCGCTCCGTCGAGGTCCGCAGCCCGGAAGCGCTAATCCTCAGCCATTGTCGACGACGCTCTGAAAGCACAACTCGTATCCATCCGGGTCCTTCACAAAGAGCTGATTCATGCCGTAGAACGCCGCTTGCGGAGGAGCGACCGCCAGGCCGCGACTCGCTAGGTCGGCGTGCATCGCGGCTGCGTCGTCGCAGTAGAAGAAAAATCCTACGCCGCGGCCCCGCCCGTCGGCCGGGCCGTCTTCATCGGGGATAGCCTGCTGGAGCATCACGGCCGCGCCGCCGCGCACCAGCCGGCACCAGGCGAGCTTGCCGTCGGGTTCCCATTTTTCGGGTCATCTCGAAGCCCAGGCGCTCTTGGTAGAAAGCGGCGGACCGGACGATGTCCTCGACGAAGAGGAGTGGAACGAGCTCATGGATTTTGGCAGGCATTGGATTCTTCGTGGCCGATGCTGCCAGCATCGGCAACGTTTTCCCGATTGTAATCCACCACAGATATTTGTTCTCTCGCCCCGGGCCGCGGCTGCCGTGCTAAAATGCGGCCCTTTGCCTCGCCCCTCCGATTTTTCGCCGCGCCGCAATGGATAAAAGCGCTCGCCGCCACTGGGTTGGGTTCGACTTAGGGGGGACCAAGATGATGGCCGCCGCGCTCAGCGAGGAGCTGCGCATTGTCGGCCGCCGCCGCCGCAAAACCAAAGGAGCCGACGGGGCCAAATCGGGAATGGACCGGATCATCGAGTCAATTCGCGACGCCCTCGACGACGGTAAGGTGCCGGCTGACGGATTAGCCGGCATCGGTGTCGGCTGCCCGGGAAATATCGATCTCGATCGCGGCGTCATCCTCGATTCCGCCAACCTCGGCTGGCGAAACGTGCAAATCCGCGACATTCTGGAGAAGGAATTCGGCTGTCCGGCGGTGATCATGAACGACGTCGATGCCGGCGTGTTTGGCGAATACCGGTTCGGTGCCGGCAAAGGGGCCCGCTGCCTCGTCGGCGTGTTCCCCGGCACGGGCATTGGCGGCGGCTGCGTGCTGGAAGGGAAGGTTGTCCGCGGCAAGAATATGTCGTGCTTCGAGATCGGCCACGTGCAGATCAATGCTAGTGGTCTCCCCTGCGGCTGCGGGCGGTTCGGCTGCCTGGAAACCGAGGCCAGCCGCCTGGCCATTTCGGCTCAGGCGGCGATGGC
>JAKEHX010000126.1 GCA_022614795.1 Planctomycetaceae bacterium
AGGCGACCCAGGGCCGTCTGATCGCCATCGACGGCAAGACCCTGCGTGGCTCGGCCGATTTAGCCAACGGCCAAGCCGCTCTGCATCTGGTCAGCGCCTGGGCCGAGGCCAATCACCTGGTGCTTGGCCAGGTCGCGGTCCAGGACAAGTCCAACGAGATTACGGCCATCCCGGAGTTACTGAAGCTCATCGATGTGGCGGGTGCAGTGGTCACCATCGACGCCATGGGTTGTCAAAAGGAGATCGCGGAGAAGATCGTGGCTGGCGGCGGCGATTATGTGTTGGCCTTGAAAGACAATCATCCGACTCTGGCCGACGAGGTGTCGGATTTGTTTTGCCAGGCGTTGGAGAATGATTTCGCGGACCTGGAGCATCGCGGCCACACCACGCGGGACGAAGGTCATGGACGTGTGGAAACGCGGCATTATCATCAGGTGAAAGTGCCGCCGGCCTTGTTAAAGCGTTTTCCGGGCTGGAAAAAACTGCGGACCTTGGGCATGGTGTTCAGCGAACGGCAGGTGGGCGATGCGGCGGCGACGGGCGAGACGCGGTTTTACCTGAGCAGCCTGCCGCTGGGAGTGATCCGCTTCGCCGAGGCGGTGCGTGGCCATTGGGGCATTGAAAACAATCTCCATTGGGTTTTGGATGTGTGTTTTGACGAAGACGGGAATCGGACGCGCACCGACCATGGCCCGGCCAACTTGGCTCTCCTGCGGCGGCTTGCCGCGAGCCTGCTGAAACAAGAAACCACGGCCAAGGGCGGCATCAAGTGCAAAAGAAAGCAAGCGGGCTGGGACAATCAGTACTTGCTCAAAGTTCTCGCCGGCCAGCTCGATTAGGTTTTTGTTACGAAAGTGATGCGATTGCCCTGGGAATGCGCCTTGGCCTGCGCAGTGCTGACGACGTGTTTCAAAGGCTTCTCGATCCCGAAGGCGTGGGTTGGCATTCTGACCACTCGCAATGGGGCTCCCTGCCCGCGGCTGCGCCCATCGTTCATCTGAATGGTCCGCTGACGATGACGTTCAAGCATTGGCCGAGCAGCCTGATACGCGGCAAGGACTGCCCCTTTTTCGCCGCCATTGGCACTCCCGGGCTGGGCCCAAGGACCTTCGCCCAGGTCCGGATTGGCCATAACCTGACCGAGCTTTGGTACACTCGGAACGCCGTTGCCGAGTTCGAATTCACCGACGACAAGAACAACATCACGCGGATCACGGAGAAGTTGTGGTGGCAACCCTGACCGCCCCTCTTCTGGGAGGGCTCCGTGCGAGTCCCGGAAAACGCCAAGGGCAAAGCCAAGATCACCCTCTCGTTTCTTGAATGGAAGGAGGGCAACGTAGCCCCGGCGACGTTTGAAGTTCCGATTGAAGATCCGCCTCAACCGAAGAAAAAGGCCCAACCGACCGTCGATCTGACGAAGGTCGACCGCTCCATCGCCAAGGAGCCGGTCTACAAGAACAAGCCCAAGTATTGCCTTTTGGTCTTCGGGCCAGAGGCCAAGATCCGCGTTTGGCTGGTCCAGGACGGCGACAAGGACAGCGACGTGATGTATGTCGATCGCAACGGCAACGGGGACCTGACGGAGGAAGGGGAGCGTCTCAAGGGCACCCCGGATTCAGAGGGGTTCCTTTTCAGCCTCACGCTCCCCGCCGAAATAGCGGGCGACTGGAGGTGGATCGGGCTGACGCGGCGATACGATCGCCTGGGAGGGGGCTATATGGCGCTCCTTGATCCGGCGGCCAGCGCGAACTATCACTATGTGGCCTATTATCAGAGCCTCGTCCCCAAATGCTGCTATCGCGACGTGAAGCTTTCCTTCGCGGACTGGCCGCAAGAAGCTCCGATCATTCATGTGGGGGGCCCGCTGGCCATTCTGCTGGACAATCCGCGGCTGACATTGCCCCGCGGCCGGGAATCCCTGCTCGCGATCCACCTCGGCACGCCAGGCGTCGGCCAGGGGACAACCGTGTTTCCCGGCGACGAGCGGCCTGGCAAGGCCCGGGCCGAACTCCGCCTCCCCGGCCGCAAACCGAGGGAGAAGCCGGTGATCCTCGTGGCCACTCTCAAAAGGGACGAGTGAGTGCCCTGGATTTTCCACGGCCCCGTGCGGGTCCCCGAGGAAGCCAAGGGCACGGTCATAATCACCATTTCTTTCCCCGACTGGAAAGACGCCAAGGTGGTCCCAACGACGTTCGAAGTCCCAATCGTAGAAGCAGAATCGAAACTCAAAGGGGGCTCCAACCCATGAGAACTTACGTTCTTCTTACGGCCGTCCTGATCCTGGTGCGCGCTGCTGCCGCCGCAGCCCTCAAGAGAATCCGAGGCAAAATGTGATTGTTATGGCACACCCGAGAGGAAAGAACCACTTCGAGGGGCAGGAGCGATGCGCGCTTCGGTGACATCGACGTGACATCGACCGACGCAGGAGCCGGGGTGCCTCCGGCCTGCGGCCTGACCGTCGTGCAAGCGCGGCGACTACAGAAGGGCAGGACGCTGAATTTGTCGCCTGCATCTCAGTCGTCGCGAAAACTCATTCTCTGCTTGTCGAAGCACAAGCTGATGCGCCCTGTAGGACCATGGCGGTTCTTACGGACATATGCGTCGGTCAGGCCGGGATTGTCGCAATCCTCGTTGTAGACCTCCTCCCGGTAGAGCATGAGGACCACGTCGCTGTCTTGCTCGATCCCGCCCGACTCGCGCAGGTCGGAGAGGATCGGGATGGGCGGGCTGCGCTGCTCGGTGGCGCGGGACAGCTGCGACAGCGCGATGATGGGGGCGCCCAGTTCGCGGGCCAGGGTCTTGAGGCTGCGGCTGATGTGACTGACCTGTTGGGTGCGGTTCTCGCCGGCGGCGCGGTCGGTGACCTCGATGAGCTGCAGGTAGTCGATGATGAGCAGGTCGAGGCCGTGCTCCAGTTGCTGCCGCCGCGCTTTGCTCCGCAGGTTGCCGATCGTGGTGTCCGGGTCGTCGTCGATGAAGATGGGGTGGTCGCGGAGTTGGTCGAAGAGGCTGCCCATGCGGCCGAAGTCGGCCTCGGTGAGCTGCCCCTTCTTGAGCTTCCAGGTTTCGACGCCAAGGAAGCCGGCGATGATGCGGTCCATGATCTCCTGCTTGGTCATTTCCAGCGAGAAGATGGCCACGTTCTTGCCCTGCTGACTGGCGACGTTGCGGGCGATGTCGAGCGCCAGGCTGGACTTGCCGATGCTCGGCCGCGCGGCCAGGATCGTCAGGCTCCCCGGCGGCAGGCCGGCGAGCAGCTCGTCCAAGCGTCGAAAGCCGGTGGTGATGCCGAAGAGGGCCGACTTGTCCTTGGCCTGGTGAAGCGCGGCGTAGCGTTCGTAGGTTGACGAGCCGATGTCGGCGATGTGCTGCGGGCTGCTCCGCACGGCCTGGCGCGACAGGGCAAGGAGTTTCTGCTCGGCGCGTTCGAGCGCCTCGGCTGCCGGGAGTGTGGCGTCGCCGGCGAGCGCTTGGATCGTGCGTCCGACGCCTGCGAGCTGCCG
>JAKEHX010000127.1 GCA_022614795.1 Planctomycetaceae bacterium
CTCAGAGGTTGTGAATCTTTCGTAGCTGAAGTCGCCAGACTTCAGGTTTTTCTGCGGATTCGGAACTCTGGCGAGTTCCGCTACGGGATTCATTCACAACTTCTCAGTACCGTGTACTCCCGACGTTGACCTCCGTCTCCTGTTTCCTGACCCCCGACTCCTGACCCCCGACTCCTGCCTCATGACTCCCCGCGAAGTCCTTGCTCTCTGCCGCGAAAAAGAAGTCAAAGCGGTCGATCTGCGCTTCTGCGATCTGCTCGGAACCTGGCAGCACTTCACGATTCCCCTCGGCAAGCTCGACGAAGGGGTCTTTGAGGACGGCCTGGGTTTCGACGGCTCGAGCATTCGCGGCTGGCAGAGCATTCACGAGAGCGACATGCTCGTCATGCCGCAGTCGAATACGGCATTCGTCGATCCGTTTGCCGCCGCGCCGACGCTGGCCCTGATTTGCAACATTCAGGACCCGGTGACCGGCGAGCCTTATAGCCGCGATCCGCGGCAGATCGCGATCAAGGCGGCCAACTACCTCAAATTCACCGGCATCGCCGACACGGGCTATTTCGGCCCCGAGGCCGAATTCTTCGTGTTCGACGAGGCCCGCTTCGACCAGAACGCACATGAAGGCTATTACCACCTGGGCAGCCGCGAGGGGGAATGGACCCGCGGCGTTGGGGAGATCCAGAACCTGGCATATAAGCTGCGGCACAAGGAGGGCTATTTTCCCTGCCCGCCCGCCGATCAGCTCATGGACGTGCGGAGCCAGATGATGCAGGCCATGCTCGATTGCGGCCTGGAAATCGAGGCCCATCATCACGAAGTGGCCAGCGCCGGCCAGTGCGAAATCGACATGCGGTTTCAGCCGCTGGTGACGATGGCCGACTGGCTGATGATTTATAAGCACTGCGTGCGGAACGTCGCCCACCGCGAGATGATGACCGCCACGTTCATGCCCAAGCCGCTGTTTGGCGACAACGGCAGCGGGATGCACGTGCACTTCTCGTTCTGGAAGAAGGGGGAGCCGCTGTTTGCCGGCGGCGGTTATGCAGGTCTGTCGGAAACGGGTCTGCATGCGATCGGCGGCGTGCTGCGCCACGCGCCGGCGCTATTGGCGCTGACCAACCCGACGACCAACAGCTATAAGCGGCTTGTGCCGGGCTACGAGGCCCCGGTCAATCTGGTCTATTCGCAGCGGAATCGCTCGGCCGCCTGCCGCATTCCGATGTACAGCCAAAGCCCGAAGGCCAAGCGAGTCGAGTTCCGCTGCCCTGATCCGACGGCCAATCCGTACTTGACCTTTGCCGCCATCACAATGGCCGCGATCGACGGCATTCAGAACAAGCTCAGCCCCGGCCAGCCGGTCGATCGCGACATCTATCACCTGTCGCCGGAAGAGCTGGCTGAGATACCCAAGACGCCCGGGACGCTCGACGAGGCGCTGTCGGCACTGGAAAAGGACAGCGAATTCCTGACCCGCGACGACGTCTTCACGACCGACGTGATCGAGACGTGGATCGCCCACAAGCGGCAGCAGGAAGTGGCGGCTCTCCGCCTGCGCCCGCATCCGTACGAGTTTTGCCTGTACTTCGACGCTTAGGTTGCCAATTCTGCCAGCATCGGCGACCGAAGCTGGCAGCGTCGGCAACTTTGACCGACGCTGGTGTTCAAGCGGCTACATGCGGGCTCGCGCGCGGGCCGCTAGAATGCCGCAATCCGTATGCCACAAGTTGCAATCTGAAATCTGAAATCTGAAATCCTAAGTTGCCATGACCCTTTCCGCCGCCACTCTGGCCAAGCTCGCCAAATACGACACTCCCACGATCTGCAACGTGATCGAGTTGTTCGACATTCGCCCGCGCAACCGCGGCTACATGGACCACCGTGTGAAGTGCAACTTCCCCGAGCTGCCGCCGACTGTTGGATTTGCGGCGACGGCTTGCTTCCGCAGCGACGCGCCGCCCGCAGGGGGCGACGCCTATGGTTCGATTGGGGCCCAGCTCGAGCAGTTCGCGAAGCTGCCCGGCCCACCGGTCGTCGTCTTTCAGGACCTCGACGACCCGCCCGCCGCCGCGGTGTTTGGCGAGGTGATGTGCTCGACGTATCAGGCGTTCGGCTCGACGGGCCTGGTGACTAACGGCGCGGGCCGCGACCTCGAGCAAGTGCGGGCCCTCAAGTACCCGGTCTTCACCGGTTCGACGATCTGCTCGCACGGCTATTGCCACATGTTGCACCTGGGCCTGCCGGTGCGCGTCGGCTCACTGATGGTCAACCACGGCGACCTCCTGCACGGCGACGCCAACGGCGTGACGAACATCCCGATCGAGATCGCCGCGGAAGTCGCCGACATCGGGGGCGAATTTCTCGCCGCCGAAGAGCTGGTGATGAACTACGTCAAAGCCCCTGGCCCAAAATCGGCCGCCCGCTATAACGACCTGCGGAAAGAATTTCAGGCGATCGTGGCCACGCTCACCAAGCGCGTGGCGAAAAAGCACGTGGCTGGGTAGCTGAACTCGCCCAGAGTTCTGAAGTCTGGCGACTTCAGCTACAGAGCGAATGTAGCCAATTCGCTACGCCGCCACCTGACGGGCACGCTCGTGCAGCGGTGTGGCGCGGAGGAGAACGCAGCCGTGCGATACCTCGCGCAGGCCGGGGCTGCCCACCGCAGCCGTGGGGCAGGCAATCAGCCCGCTAAGACTGTTCCACTTCTTCTTGAGGCTGTAGGGAATCGAGCCTGAGCTGACATTGCCGACGCGGGCGGTCAAGCCGTTGATCACCTCGCCGCCAATCCCCAGCTGCTCGATCTTCATCGCCGTCAGCCGCACGATCCCAGCGCCGGCCTGGTGCGGCACGACGTAGCGGACCTGGTCGGCTGAGTGACCGGTGGCCGAGAGAGCCGCCGCGGTCGCGCTCGACATGGCCCGGGGGGCGATATCGGCGATCCCCATGCCGTCGAGCGAAAACACCAGCCGCCGCTCGTCGTAATGCCGGCCGCCATCTTGATCGGGGGCCAGGACGCGCTCGCGCAGGTGGAAATCGAAGAACACGCCATCCGCCGGCTGCTTCTGGGCATTGGCGTAAAGCAGCTCGAAGTGAACGGGATAGCGGGGGCTGTCCGCGCGGGAGAGCATCGTCACCGTGGCCAGGTCGCCGAAGAGGGCGGCCGTCTGCTGGCAGGCATAGTCGGTAATGCGGCTGATGCGGCTGGAGGTGACGACCAGGAAGAACTGGTTTTCGTGCAGATCGACGGCGGGCAGCATTCGCTCGACCACCAGGGCACAGGCCTTGCTGAATCCACAGCAGAACCAGTTGATTCCCAAGGCGAGGCAATCCGGAAGGCCGAGGCGGCGGACGAACTGCTTGGCCGTTCGCTGAAGGCGTTCGCGGCGGGCCAATTCGGGGGGCAGATGCTGACGGGCTACCGGGAGCGGAATGAACGAAGGCGATACAAACACCACGCCCGCGCAATCGGCCAGATCGCAGCCCGTTTCACGCTGAAGGGCCCTGGCGGCGCGGACCGCCATCGTCACTTCGTCTTCCAACGAGACGGGCCGGGCCTCGATCCCCGTGTGATGGACGAACTTGCGCGGGATGGTCCCCTCGAACCAGTCGTTGCCAAGCACCCACGGCGGCTCGAAAGTCGCGATCGCGCTAATGCCAATCCGGCCGGAAGTCGTTCCATCCATGGCGGTTCCTCCGTTTTGGGGACGTGATGGATAACAGTCTGCGGGCGGGCCGTTAAGGCCACTTTCCCGCAGTGAGCGGACAACGAGATCGCCACAGATTTGTTAAACTACTTAAATACCACAGTTTATCTGTCTTATCCAGCCGTTGCTAACAAAGAGCGCTCGATTGCCCGGCGAAGTGGCCGGAAAGAGCAGGTCAGATATGGCCAATAGCCGCAATGCCGCTCAGAACGGCGCAAGCCTTTTTACGAAAACGAGTTATGTCGCTCGACTTAGCGCGACCTGCGGGTTCGCTTGGTAGGCGCCGATTCGAAAAGGTGAGGCACAGCCTGCAATTCCACGACCTCGGCCAGTCCCGCAGCCGCGAATTCAGAGCCCGATACATACCGCCCTGGCCGCAGCCAATCGGCCAGGACCGCGAGTTCGACCCCCAGCAAACGGGCAAGCAAGCCGTCCATATCATGCTCCAACTGGCCAAAATGTCGGGCCCATTCGGCCGCTTCTTTGATTCCAACGTGCTCCTCGCTTTCCCATTTCATGGGTGGAATAGAAGCACGCTGTGGGGGGTGACCAGGCGGCGGCGACACGCGGCCAGGGGCCAGATCGCGGCGGATGAGCACTCGCCGGTTACAATCCCGGTCGCCGCCAGGCCGCGGACGGCGATCAACGTGGCCAGCGAAAGGGCCGCATAAGCACTGCCCCCAGGCGAATTGAAATAGAGAATGCAAGGCCCACCCGGCGGCACGGCAAGCAGCTTGTCGCACAGGTCGTTCTCGTGCTGGGAAAGCTCGCCGACTAGAGCGATTTCAAGGGGTCCGTCGTCGGCGTGAGGGGTTGTGGGCATGGCGTGGAAAACCTCGTACTCGTCCTCGTACTCGTCGTCGTCCTCGATGCCCGGGATTCGAGGACGAGGACGAGGACGAGAACGAGCACGAGGACGAAAAGGGGGGGCCGGGTAACGAGGTCGACGTCGCATTGCCAAAGGGTCGCAGAAGCGTCAGGTCAGAGTATAATCAGTGGTTCGGGGTTTCATGGGCCAGCCAAACGGCACCAAATGAGCCGCACGGCGGCGACCAGGCACGATGGGCATTCGATTTCGCTGCCCCAACGGGCACAAACTCAACGTCAAGTCGTTTCTGGCGGGCAAGCGGGGCGTCTGTCCTGACTGTGGGCAGACGTTTCGCATTCCTCCCGATGGAACCGACGACAGCGGCGTCGTTGCCATGCCGCTCGAATCGCGCCACAGTGCTTCTGGCGGCGAGCTGCGCAATGGTTCGGACCGCAATGGCGAAGAGAGTCTGGAGGAATCGGATTTCGAAACGGCCGTGGCGGTGGCCGCGGCTGCGGTGACCGAACCTTCACCCGCGGCTGCCGAGGGCGTGGTTTTCCTGCCGCCGATGCCGGCCCCGCAATCGTCAGCGCCAGCCCCCGCCTCTGCGCCCGCGACGCCACTGCGAATGCCAACTCCGACGGCACTCACATCCCCGGCAATGCCAAAGCCAGCCAGTCCCGCGGCCAGCGGGCCGCAGAGCAGTCCGCCAGTTGTGCCGGAGATTTTCTTTCCTCCCAGTGCAGCCGCACCCGTGGCTGCCAAGCCAGCCCCGGCCACCACCGCGCCCGCCGCGCCCTCTACGGCACCGCCCCAAGTGCCAACGCGGGCGGATCCAATCGCCGAGGCCCCCAATGCCGTCTGGTACGTGCGGCCGCCGGGCGGAGGGCAATATGGCCCGGCACGCAGCGAGGTCATGCGCAAATGGATCGCCGAAGGTCGGGTCAGCAGCGACTCGCTCGTTTGGCGCGATGGCTGGACCGACTGGCGCGACGCAGGTCAACTGTTCCCCGCCCTGGCCGCCGCAGGACATCCGGCCGCGGCCTCACCGACGCAGACGCCCCTGCCCCCGTCGCCAAACAGTGCGGCCGTCCGCTCGTCCATACTCCGCCCCGCCGATCGTAAGCCCGCTGGCAAGCGGAACAACGACCTGGCCGTGGCCGCCCTGGTTTGCCTGGTTTTGGTCTGCCTGATTTTGGTGACCGTGCTGGTGGTCGTGCTGAGCCAGGGCAGCGCGTGAAATGACCGTCGGGACTTTCGACCGCCCCAGCCGCCGGTTACGCTCACAACAGTCACTTCCTTCACGAATCCGAGGAATCACGCCATGCGCATGTTCAGTTGCTCGCTCGGCCTTGCGATTGTCCTTTCCGCCAGCCTCGCCGACGCCCAAGACAAGCCGGCCAGTCGCGACTTCACGATCGGCGAGGGAAAAGTCGCCTTTACCGCCGCCGAGGGCTGGAAAAAGGTGCAGCCCAAGAGCCGGATCATTGAGGCCGAATTCGAAGTGCCCGCCGCCAAGGGTGACGAAATGCCGGGCCGGCTCACCGCCATGGGAGCCGGCGGCGACGTCGAAGCCAACATCGCCCGGTGGGTGGGCCAGTTCGCCGCCCCGGCGGGCAGCGAAGTCAAGCCGCAGATCGACAAGCTGACCGTCGACGGCAGCGAAGTGCAAATCGTCTCGCTGACCGGCACCTACAAGGACACTCCCGGCGGCCCATTCGCCGGCGGCAAGACGGTGCTCCGCGAGGATTATCAGATGCTCGGCGCGATCTGCCAGACCAAGGCCGGCAACTACTTCCTCAAGCTCTACGGGCCGAAGGCGACGATTGCCGAGAACGAAAAGGCGTTCCGCGCGCTGGTCGAGAGCATGAAGGTGGCGAAGTAGCCGCAGTGCCGGAAGCACCAAATCTCAAACACCAAATCTCAAACAAGCACCAATGTCCAAGTCCCAATGACCAAAACGGAGAGTCGCTTCGTTTCGGTCATTCAGTAATTCTGTCATTCGGATTTGTTTGGAAATTGGTGCTTGGTCATTGGTCATTCGACTCACGGGATGATCATGTCCGCCGAGAAACCCCTTCCCCCGCCTTCCTTCTCGTTCCTGGTCGCCACCCACGCGGCTCAGATTTCCACCCTGCTGGGTCAAACGCCCAACCCAATGACCGGGAAGACCGAAGTGCGGCTCGAGATGGCCAAGCACTTTATCGACACGCTGGCGATTCTCGAAGAAAAGACCAAAGGGAACCTCACGGCCGACGAGGCAGCGCTCCTCTCGGCCGTCCTGCATCAGTCGCGGGTGGGCTACATCGCGGCGGCGGGCAAGACGTAGCGACGCGGTAATCCGTTTCCCCTCGTTCTCGTCCTCGTCCTCGATTGAGTGCCGGCCGAATCGAGGACGACAACGAAGACGAGGACGAGAATTCATGCCTGCCGGGCGCCTTGGCTCATCTCGCTTCGACGACCTCCACCGCCACGTGCTGGTACGTCTCGCCGGTGCACGGACACAACTCGAGCCGATAGCGAATCTCCCCTTCGAGCTTGGCGAGCGCTTCTTCGCGAGTCGCCCCTCGCGCTTCGACAGCACCGGCCTCTGGCCCTTCATGCCGGGCCGACCAGCGGCCATCGGGCAGGCGCGTGAGCATGCAAGGGAATCGCATGGGGGTCTAGTCCTAAGCTCTAAGTTCTAAGCTCTAAGCCCCGTGTTTCTTGAACCATTCCACCAGCCGCTTCCACCCGTCCTTTGCGGCATCCGCACGATAGCTCGGCCGGTAATCGGCGTGAAAGCCATGCGGCATGTCGGGATAGAGCACGATCTCTGAGGGTTGCTTCGCTTCCTTCAGAGCGGCCTGCATCTTCTCGACTGATTCGTTGGGAATGCCGGAATCGGCCCCGCCGTACAGACCCAACACCGGCGCCTTGAGCGACGCGGCCAGATCGAGCGGATGCTTGGGATGCAAGTCATCCACGGGGCTGGTGAGCCGGCCGTACCAGGCTACGCCGGCCTTGAGGTGCGGGTTATGGGCCGCGTACAGCCACACGATCCGCCCGCCCCAGCAAAAGCCCGTGACGGCCAGCTTGTCGGTGTTTCCCTGCCCCGACTTTTTGGCCCAGGCCACCGTGGCGTCGAGGTCTTCCATGACCTGCTTGTCCGGCACCTTCGAGACCACTTTGCCGATGATCTCTTGGATGTCGGTCAGCTTCGAGACATCTCCCTGCCGCGCGTACATCTCCGGCGCGACGGCGAGGTAGCCGAGTTTTGCCAGCCGGCGGCAGATGTCCTTGATGTGCTCGTGGACGCCGAAAATCTCCTGCACCACGAGCACGACCGGGAACGGCCCGCCGGTCGCGGGCATGGCGCGGTAAGCCGGAATCTCGCCGTCGGCCACAGGAATCTTCACTTCGCCCGCTTCCAGGCCCTGGGTGTCGGTGGTGATCGTCTCGGCCGACACGGGCCGCACCGCCAAGGCAAAGCCCGAGGCGAGCGTGGTCACCACGAATCCGCGGCGGCTCCAATCGGTTGAGGGAGCGAGACTGGTGAGATGGGCAGGCATGGCAGGTCCTTTCAGTACGAGGCAACCCCGATTTTACGCCGTCCGCGCGGCGCAGAAAAAGCAGGCGAGCGGGAGGCGTAAGCCTCCCGATAGCGTCGCGCCACCGGGGGACTCAGAGGTTGTGAATGAATCCCGTAGCGGAACTCGCCAGAGTTCCGAATCCGCAGAAAAACCTGAAGTCTGGCGACTTCAGCTACGAAAGATTCACAA
>JAKEHX010000018.1 GCA_022614795.1 Planctomycetaceae bacterium
CCAGGTGGAACCGCGCGATGTAGAGGTCCCAGATGGCCTGCTTTTGCTTGGCGCTGGGCAAGTCCAGGAAGAAAATCGCGTCGAACCGCTCGGCCCGGCTGAACTCGGGCGGGAGCCGCGCGACGTCATTGCACGTGGCGACGACGAACACGTCGCTCACATGATCGTTGAGCCACGTCAGCAGCGTGCCAAACAGCCTGGAACTGACGCCGCTGTCCCCCGCGCCACCAACACCGGCCAGCCCCTTTTCGACCTCATCAATGAAGACCACAGCTGGCGCCATCTCATCAATGATTTTGAGGGCTTGGCGCATGTTGCGCTCGGATTCACCGACGAGGGACCCCATCAGCGTGCCGACGTCGAGCGCCAGCGTGGGCCGGCCCGTTTCAGAGCCAAGCGCCTTGGCAAAGGCCGACTTCCCCGTGCCCGGTACACCCAGCAGCAGGACGCCGCGCGGCCGGAGCTCTTCCTGAGAATTGCGGTGCCTGCGGAGCGCGCGGAGCGCGAACGCTTTGAGCGCATCCAGGCCCCCCAGCCCATCAAACCGGTCTTCACCCAAGTAGAGTTTGACCAGGCCGCACTGAAGCAGAATGTTGGATTTGAGCATCCAGATCGCCTCGGCCGTAATCCGCTGGTGCCGCGTGAGGGAAAGGGCGAAAGCCCCCTCGGCCTGATACCTGGATAATCCGGCCGCCGCGTCGAGCACGCGCTCCAACTCGGGCCCGCGGGGCAGATCGTCCGGGTCCTCGGCCAGTCCCTCGGCGATCTCCAGGAGCTGCTGGCGGCCGGGAAGCTCGTGTTCCAGGACTATGAACTGCCGATCCAATTCGGGTGGTATCTGGACGAGTGGGGCAATCACGACGATGAACGTGCGCTGCAGCTTGCCCAGACTGATTTGATGGCACAGTGCCTGGATCGTCTCCGGCATCGCGAGAAACCGGTGAAAGTTCAGGAGCGCTAGCACCGCGGTGCCGTCCTCGCTGGCCAGCGAGGCGACGCTGCGGATGGCGGCCCAGGGGTCGGAGCCGTGATCGGTGGGCGTGGGATGGCCAGGAATCGCCAGGCCCCGCTCTAAATCCCAAGTAGCCAGGCGCCAGCCTTCTCGATGGCAGAGCTGGCCGATCTCGGCCAGCGCGTCGTCATGCTCGTGACTGACCACCCAGATGGCCGTGAAACAAGCGCGAATGAGTTCCGCCAAACGGTCTGCAAGTCGCACGGATTGGTGCTCCTTATTGATTCAAGAAAATGAAAACCCCCAGCCCCGCATCGGACCAGCACGCGGCAAGCCCGAAGGAGGCTGAGGGATGCGTTGCCATGGCAATCGGCAATTCAGATCGCAAACCGAGCCGCACCGGAGCACGGGCGGAGAGCCGGCCGACAGCGCTTCAGGTGACACGCCAAGTCATGTGGCGATCATGCCTGACGCTCTTGGCGCACAGTCTCGGGCTGATCGACCGGCAGATAGAACTCCGGTGTCCGCTCGTCACTTGCCTTGTCGCCCAGGGCATCCTCCAGGAAGCGGCTGGCTTCGAGGCAGGTGCCTCCCTGGAAGCCCCTGGTTTGCAGTCGTGTACTCCCGTCGGGAGCAACGATGATCTCGATGACCCGGTTCATGTGGCACCTCCCACGACCTGAATCGTCAACTTGATCGAGCCATCGACGAGCGATTGTTCGGAAACGACATGCCCCTTGCGCCGCGCCTCGAGCTTCGCCTTTTCGACGGCGTACATTTGCAAGAGCTTGTCGAGCTCGCCCTGGTCACCCCAGGCGCCTTGATAGTTGTCCAGTTGCGCCTGCCCGCTGTCCAAATCGCAGACCACTGGGTAGTTCCATCCCGGCAGATCGATAGCCAAGCCCGTGGCGCTTGCCGAGAATAATCGCACGGTGCGATGCACCGGCTCGGCCAGGCCGAGCCTGCGGCAGGCCAGGCGCAAGGCCTCGCCGTCGCGGATTTCGGTTCTGATGTTCACAACATGTGACACAAGATTCTCCAAAGTGAAAGAGTGCGGATTTGTTCGCCCGCCCAACAGACCGAGATCAGGGGCGTCGTCGCTCGGGGTCGATCAAGTCGTCGATCGGGCCAGTCGGTGGAGAGGGCGCCGCAGACCTCTCCTGAGGCCATGTGGATTGCTCGAGCAGTTCCTGGCACAAGTCCTCCGGGGACGGCTCGCGCAAGAGAAAGCACAGCGCCACCAGCGCGACGCCTAGTGCCGCCAGGCAGACAAGCACCAGCTCCGGCGGTAGCATCGGACAGGGCTCTGTCGGCGGCTCGGACTGACTTCGGTCAGTCGCGTCAACTGGCTCCGCATACGTCGGCGTGGACTGGATGACGACCGGCTGAGGTCGTTCCACGACTTGAGGAACGTCGGCGTCGGTTTCCTCGGACGAGCTAGAGCAACCGCTGAAGCTTGCGGCGGCGAGGCCCAGGACCATCGCGAGAACGGCGCGAACCGGAATCTGCTCCGTCCCTGGGGCGCTTCCGCACCAGGTGCTGAAGCATGCGGCGGAGTGCACGCCGGCGCTTGACTTGGCCGGCCAGCAGCAGAGACAGAACGGCGATCGTGAACGCCAGGCAGGCAATGAGGACATCATGCAATGGGGATCTCCCTGAATGAAATCGTGCACAGATTGCGCATGGTGCGCGATCCGATGAGCTGGCATCGTGGTCGATGCCGCTGCAAAACGGTGACTAGGGGGATTTGTCGGCGGCGGGTGCCGCGCTACTTCGCGGTACCACTGGTTCGGCACGTTCCCTTGTGGCGCTTAGCTGCCGTGATACGCGGCTCGCCAGCCATCGCAGGAGAGCGTGCAGCACTGTTCCGCTGGGGACCGGTCCATCGACTCGTCGCTGATCCGAAATCGGGATGTCAACTTTCATAAAAACCTCAGGGCGCAAAAAAACACCCTGGCGCGGGCCAGGGTGTCGAGGGAGATGGTCGGGATGGTCGGTCTCAAGGCGCTGGCCGCACATAGCCTTCCAGCGGCTCAAACCGATACTTTGCGTTCTTGTGTCGCCGCAGCTTGGGGTAGTCTTCGGGGGGTTCGCTGACGATAACGAACGGGCTGGTCAACTGAAGTTCCTCCATTTTCCTAGCCAGCGCCAGGGCACGCCCGACCGCGGTCGCCGTTGGGCGCTCGGCAAGCTGGTGGGCGATCTGCTTGTGGGTGAGTCCTGATTCGGCAAGCCGCTTTGTTACTGGAAGAATGCGCAGCCGCTGCGATGGCTCGAACAGGTCGAGCGTAATGTATCGCGTCAGCAGGCGACTGACATCCGGCAACTCCTGGATCCCGGGCAACACGGCGCCCAGTTCGAGCCGCACCTTGGCCCGCGGCAACAAATGTCCGCCGTCGATAGAGCGCACGAGAAAGACCAGAAACTCAGGAGTCAACCTTCGCAACCGGTCCACCAGGTCGTCCTCGCACTGGGATGCTTCGTCCAGTTGCTGTTCGAGCAGCGATCGGAGATCGGCGACGCTGGCCGGCAGCGATACGGGTGCGGGCCGTGCCCTCTCGAGCTTCCGTCGATTGATGGCCAGCGATTTCTCCCGATCCTCAATCTCTCGCAGCTTGTCGGAAAACATGGGCAGCGGGCCGTACTGGCCGATAGCTGCGACAAAACGGGCCTTCTCCTGCCCCAAGGAGGCCTCCTGCTGCTCGTGGTCTCTCCACCGATCCGAAATGCCGCGGTTGTCGTCGTGGCTGGCCAGCCGCACCAGCTCCGCAAACTGAGCGTCGAAGCCGTCCAGCGCGTACAGCTCTTGGGTGATTGCGGCCAAGATCCGTTTCGTTGCCAGCTCTCCGGAAAAGCCAATCGAGTTCCAGCAGCGCCACTCTCGCGAACCGCTGCACATCAGGTTGCCCGACATACCGTTGGCGCCCCACACGTACTGCCGGCCACAGTACCAGCAGCGGGCATGCTGACCGGGAAACCGGGTGCGCTTCCGGGAAACCCGGTACCTCGGATCGGTGCCGTTCTGGTATGGCCGGCGATGCCTGGAATTTTTTTGGCGGAGCAAATGTTCGAGTTCATCGAATTCGTCGGCCGTAAAGTACGCCAAGTGGGGGAACTCTACAAAAGTGGGGCCATCCGGATTGGGAACCGAGATTCGGCGGCCCGTCTGGTGATGCTTGATTGTGCATTTGTGACCGCGAGCCGGCTGTCCTTTGAGAATGGAGTTCGCGAAGAACCGACGGACCTTTGCCCCCGTCCAGTCTGACCGGCGGCAGTACTTACCGACCGGTACGCCTTGACTGTTGAACCAATCGGCAACGGCCGAGCAATTGAGAGTCGCAAGCAGCCGCCGCCGACCTTCCAGGATAAACGCTTCCGCTTGAGGATCCCGGAGCCAGTCCGCGTACGTTTCCGTCTCGGGAGGCTTGACGTAGCCATAGATCTCGCACGGAGTCACTCCCCCGTGCTTCTTGAAGCGGTTCATCATCTTTTGCTTGAGGCGCTTGGATGTATGGGCATTGTGACCGACATGATCCCGGCAAGCCGAGATGACGTCTTCTTCCCAGCTGCCGTCCGCCGTGTCGATGCAGTCATTGGGAGCCATCACCCGGGTTCCGTGATCGACTGCAATGCCGCAGATCTCGCTCGCCGCCGTGCCCCGAACGAGCCGGCCTAAGTCTTCCATGACCAACAGGTCTAACTCCCGGGTACGAAGCAGTCGCTCTACCTCGTCTAGCTCTGGCCGGTCCAGTCGCTCGCCTTTGCCCTTGGTGGCGATGATTCGATACTCAATTGAACCTTCGTAAAGCTGGGCGACTTCCTCCTTCGCATGATCGACCTGGTCATCCAGGCTGATCTCCTTTTGGTTGGCGCATCCGCTGATGCGTGCCACGATCCCCACAACGAGGGTATGCCCATTCCTGGGTTGAATGGACGAGTTACGATTGCGCGTCATCGCAAGGTCTCCCAGACCGGTCATCCTGGGGCCGGTTGGGAGGAACTTGGCTGCGGGCGCGATCAAGTCTTGTCGACCTGCTCAGCCATTGCTAGAAACGTAACTGCCGTGAACTCAAAGGTTTGCGACAACACGCTCCAGAACAGGCTGGCGCCTGCTGGATCGTTAGGAAATGTCAATCGCCGGTCACCCCGACTTCCTGTAAACACAAATCCCGTCAGCAGTTGCACAAGAGACTGTTGACTGGATTTGAACTCTTGCGCGGACGTTTCACTCTTAGCCGTACGCTTCTTCGCGCTTATCTACTTGGTCGATCTCGCCGAAGAACGACTTTTTGAGTTCGGCAGCGCAAGCCATGTTTCGTCTGATGTGACGTCAGAATCTTTCGTGCGCCAGTTGATGCCCGGCATACAACAAGGCCGGCGCTTTCCCGATGCCAGCATGTCGCAAGCATTCTCGATCCGGCGCTCGCGCGTTTCCTCTTGCTTGGCAGAGCTGATCCAGAGAATCCAGTCCCGCCGCGCCATGGGTGTGATCTGGGCCCACAAGGCCCGCGCCAGCGGGGCAGCTTCCAGGGCTTTGCGTAGATCCCTGGGCACCCTGAGCTCCGGTTCTTCTCCGACCCGCGTCATCTCCACGCTCACCGTGTCTCCAACGTCTGCGCCTGCAGCATCTTGCAGGGCCTTGTTCACCCTGAGCCAGTGGCCTGCGTTGCCGTTTGGTTCCAGAGCAGCTCGAAAAGGGAAGCCGTTGATCGTTCCCTCAACCATCGCCCTGTCTGGTGACGGAAGCTTCGCACTGGCGCTTTTGGGCAAAGTGAGAAGGGTCCACGATCCAACCCCAATCTTTTCGGTTGCCTCAGGCCGAAACAACCTGGCGCTGAACCGAATCGTTGACTTGGTTTCTTGCAGCTTACTCTGATTCATAGTTGTCATCCTACGCTCTCATCGTAGTGGAAACCGGCACTGCGCGGTACACATTCACGGTAACAAGCACACCGTCAGTCAATGTGAACCAAAGCGGAGTTCGCGTGTCTTGTCCGCGGAGGAATTCGCATGAACGCGGACCAGCGGCTATTCTCTGAGCGATTTCCTCGTGCATCGGCCTATCATCCCGACTGGGTGCTGGCAGGCGTCAGCGGCGGGGCCAATCCGCTCTGGCTGGCCGAGTGGCTGGCCGAGGCGCTCGATCTCAAGGCCGGCTTGCGCGTGCTTGACCTCGGCTGCGGGCGGGCGATGTCGTCGGTCTTTCTGCACCGCGAGTTCGGCGTGCAGGTCTGGGCCACCGACCTGTGGTTCAGCGCCAGAGAGAATCTCCAGCGGATTCGCGACGCCGGGGCCCTTGACGGCGTCTTTCCGATCCACGCCGATGCCCGCTCGCTGCCGTTTGCCGCGGAGTTCTTCGACGCGATTGTTTCAATCGACTCCTACTTCTACTACGGCACCGACGACCACTATCTCAATTACCTGGCGCGGCTGGTAAAGCCGGGGGGCCAAGTGGGAATCGCCGGAGCCGGGATGATGAGCGAGATGGATGGTCCGATTCCCGAGCACCTTGGCCAGTGGTGGGACCAGGACCTTCCGTGGTGCCTGCACTCGGCGCCCTGGTGGCGGCGGCACTGGGAAAAGACCGGCATTCTCGACGTGGAGGTGGCCGACTCGCTGCCCGATGGCTGGAAGCTGTGGCGCGATTGGCTCAAACTGGTCGCGCCCGACAATGTGACGGAAATGCAGGCACTCGAAGACGACGCGGGGAGGAATCTCGGCTACGTCCGCGCGGTCGGCCGTCGACGGCCCGATGCGCAGCTTTCGGAACCGGTCGTCTCAGTGCCCATGGAGTACACCAAGCAGCCGCTGCTTCGCGGCTCGGCATAAGGAGTCGCTTGCAATCTGTTTAGCCACGGCGTCCACGCCGAGCGCTTCATTCTAGCTCGATTATTCTGCCTTCCTTGACGCCGCGCCCTTGATCGCCTGCTCCAGGCCGTCGAGGACCGGGGCGTAGCTTTCCTCTTCGCCGAAGCCCTTACGGGCAGCGCCGGCGTCGATCGTGACGCTCGATTCCACCGGACTGACGCTCGAAATCCAGCGCACATCGAGATATGGCGCGACGCGGCGGGGACCGCGCCACGTCATGTAAATCGCGTCGAACATCGACCGCTTTTTGGCCCCCTGCACGCGCACGTAGGCGATGGTCTTTCCCGTGGGGACGGTATCCAATTTCCACTCGGACCGGTACGTTGGGCGGTAGCCGCTGGTCTCCATCCACTCTCGGATGGCCGCTGCGACTTGCTCGCTGCTGGCCTGGCAAGTGACCTGCCGGCCCACGCCCGTCACAGAAAGGCCGCTGCCCAGAGACCATCCGTCTGCTGTCCGCTCGAACTGGATCATGCTGGCAAACGTCGCCCCCAGGTGCGCCGCCCCCAGGGCCACGACCAAAGCTGTCGCGTGGGCACACGCCAAGCCGAAGTAACGGGCCCAATGGCGGCGAAACAGCGGAGCGTCGAGCAAGGCCGCTGCCCCTCCGCCGACGAGCGTAAAGCCGGTGATTGCCATCCACAGCGAGCCGTGAAATGACATTTCAAAATGGGCGCCTTGCATCACCAATTCGACGCGCGGAATTTCTTCGCGAAAAGCAGACAGCTCACGCAGAAGATGATGCTCCTTGCCTTGGTATCGGTCGCCAAGGGCGACGCCGCGATGGGACGAAGTGCCGCCCAACCACGCGTTTTCCCAAAATGGCGTATGGGCGGCTATCAGGGCCCAGAATCCGAGTACGAACATCAACAGCGCCGTCGCGCAGTTGAATGTCTTTAGCCCCAGGCCCATCCGCCGTTGTTCGCTTTCGATCGCCGGCAAGAGCGAAACGCACCAGCGCATGACGCCGTAGCCGATGGCCGTCATGATGACGGTCGCCAGGGCCAGTCCGGACAGGCGAAAGTTCCACAGCGCCGCCGTCAATAGCCAGCCCACGAGCCACATGGCCGTGGCCCAGTTCCAAAACCGCCACGGCAAAGCGGCAACGAATCGGCTTCCGGGTGGCAGGCTTGGCTCGGCAGGAGCCTCGCCCTCCCGGAGGCCCGGCGACTTCGACTCGATCAAGGGCGCGCTGGGCTTTACTCCGGCAATCGTCTGGACAGCGGTCTTCACCTCGCCGGCTTGCTGATAGCGCCGCTGGGGCTCTTTTTCCAGCGTCCGCAAGACGACCTCGTCGAGCCGCACGTCCACTTCGACTTTCTGTGAAGGCGGGGCGAAGCGGCCCAGCGGCAATTCGCCGGTCAACATTTCGTAAAACACGACGCCGAGCGAGTAGATGTCGGCCCGGTGATCGACCGCCTTGGCTCCCTCCAGCTGCTCCGGGGCCATGTAGCGGACCGTCCCCATCATCTGATGCGTGCCGGTGAGCGACCGTTCGGGCATGCGCCCGCCCCCGGCAACGAGCTTCGAGAGACCAAAATCAGCGATCTTCACCCGGCCGCGCTTGTCGAGCAGGATGTTTTCGGGCTTGATGTCGCGATGCACAACCCCTTCGTCGTGCGCATATTGCAGCGCGTCGCAAATCTGCGGAACGATTGCCAGGGCCTGGGCCGGTGCAAGCTCGCCGGCTTGCATCGCTTGCCGCAGATTGGTCCCGTCGATGAACTCCATGACGAAGTAAAACAGGCCGCCCGCCTGGCCGAAGTCGTGAACGGCGACAATGTGGGGATGGCTGAGGCGGGCCAGGGCGCGGGCTTCACGCGTGAAACGCTCGGCGAATGAGGCGTCGCGGCCCACTTCCGACGGCAATATCTTCACGGCCACGAGACGGTCGAGCCCCGGCTGGCGGGCCTTATAAACCGCACCCATGCCCCCCTGGCCCACCAGCTCCAGGATTTCGACGTGCGGAATTCGGCCGGCCAATTCAGCCACCGAGGGAGGCACGAAACCACTGCCGGCCGGGCTGGTCGCCGTCGGCTGCGGCCCCGATGGCAGGGCCGGATCACTTTCCAATCCGGCCTGCACCAGACACTTGGGGCAGAGGCCCGCCGGCGCGTCGGCCGCCAGCGGCACTCCACACTTCGGGCAACGGGGCAAGTGGCTCATAGCGGCTGTCTCTGGTGTCCTACTTGTATCTACCGCTTTGCCGCCCTCTGGTAACACGCAGATTCCGGCCGCTGCGTCATCCGCTCAAGATTTCCATGAGCCGGCCGATTTCGTCGTCAACTTCGGAATCATCGGCGACGGTGCGGGCGACCTCGAGGCGGAACAGCTCCCGGTAGCGCTTCCGCAGGCGATAGGCCGCTTGCTTGGCCGCCGCGGGCGAAATGCCGAGTTCCGCGCCGGCCCGCTCGTAGTCGTCGCCTGTCATCTCGCCCGTCAGGGCAAGCTTGAGCTGGTCGAAGTGCCGCTCCTTGCCGACCGTCGCCAGTTCGGCCCGCAGCATTTCCAAGACCTGGTCCAAGAGGGCCAAGGCCCACCGCCGCTCGAAGAGCCGCTCCGGCGTCATGTCGTGCGCGGGCTCGATCTGGTGCCGCGACTCGCCTGCGGCGAAATCGAGCGGGATCGCCGCCTTGCCTCCTCCCCGCTTCAGAGCACGCTCTTTGTCTCGCGCGCTGGCGAGAAAATTCACCAGCGACGCGAGCAGGAACGAACGAAACCGCCCCCGCTGGGGATCGGCCTTGGCCAGGGCGGCCTTCTCAAGCAGGTGGGCAAAGAACGCCTGAGTCAAATCCTGGGCGTCGGCGGTACTGCCCGACGTCCGCCGCACGTAGCTATAGACTGGAAAC
>JAKEHX010000128.1 GCA_022614795.1 Planctomycetaceae bacterium
AGTTACGATCGGTTACGACTAGACGTAATATTATTCCGATACGTAATATTATGTCAAGTCGTACCTAGGCGTAACGATTCGCTTGGTGGGCGAACTCTGTCGAGGAATGGCTGAAAGCCACAAGCCACCTCCTCATTTGACACGCCTTCGTGCCGCTCGCTACGATGAAGGGGTGAGGTCGAGTAGGTCCTGGTGACGCCCAGCCGGGCTGTCTCCCGCTTTCGCCGCTCGCCATGTGGCGCGTTCACGGCTCAAACGGGAGACTTGCCATGATCGGCGGAATCGGACACTGGGAAATCGTACTGATCGCCTTCGTCGCCTTCTTGCTCTTTGGCAATCGTTTGCCGGGGCTGATGAAGTCCGCCGGCTCATGCCTGCGGAGCTTCCGTGAAGGGGTGGAGGGGAGCACGGCCGGGCAGGACACCAACGGCGAGTAGCCGGCCGCTGCTGGAAGACCGAGATGCCGTTTGTTTCGAGCAGGTTCAGGCGCTGCCCATCCGGGCGGCTGCCCGCTTTCGCCGCTCGCTGTTTGACCCGCTAACTTTTTGTGCGAGAGCGAAGCCATGTTAGGAATCGGCCACTGGGAACTGCTGCTAATTGTGCTGGTAATTTTCATTCTGTTCGGCCATCGGCTGCCGAGCGTGATGCGGTCGCTGGGCCGCGGGGTGGTGGAGTTCAAGGAAGGGATGTCCGGCGTAAACAAGGACGAGGAAGCCGGCGAGAAGAAGGACGCGTAGGAGCGTAGGACGAGCGTCCCGCTTGTCCTCCTTCGACCCGATTCGCGGCCGGCATTTGCCGCGATCGCAATCGCGTCCCCGATCCACTTCCCGCCAGGTGCTTCCATGTTCGGTCTCAGTTTCCAGGAGCTATTGATTATCGGCGTCGTCGCCGTGCTCCTGTTCGGCAAGAACCTGCCGGACGTCGCCAAGAAGTTCGGCGGGATGTACCGCGATTTTCGCAAGAGCCTCGACGACTTGCGGTCGCAGGTCGATTTCACCGACACGTTCAATACGGCTCCCTCTAAGCCGCGGCCGACGCGCAAGACCTACAGCGACGACTACGACGAGGTGTCCGCGCCGAAGTTCGAGCCGCCGCCTGCGGCGCCGAGCGCGGAGGAGGCGGAGTGAGCGGCAGGCGGAGCGACGGAGTGACAGAGAGAATGAGAGACGGAGGGACGGACTGAAAAGCTGTCTGTCTCTCCTTCTCTCTGTCCCTCCTTCTCTCGGTCGCTGAGCTGTCCCACACGGAGTGTGGGACTACTTTGCACGCCACAGATCGCGGTCGTCGACCTTCAGCCGTCGCCGGGCGGCGCGGATGTCGTCGTAGAACCGGGCGGCGTCGCTGGGATAGCCGGCGGTGGGGCGCAGGCCCGGCACGTGGCGCTGCCAGAAGGCGTTCAGCGGCCGCATAGCCAGCTCGCGGAGGTACTTCGCGGTCATCGAGGCCAGCGCGGTCGGCAGCATCCGTTCGCCTTTGACCAGGAAGCGGAACTCGATCGTTCGCCCGCTCGTTTGGATCTCATAGATGCCCAGCTCGGCCGTTTCCTGGCAAACGCGGACCAGCTCGCAGTCAAAGACGTGCTGCAACAGACCGGCGTAATGCGTCCGGCCGCCGTGCTTGTCGCAGACGACGACCACTTCGCCGGGCGGCAAATCCGCGACCAAAGACCGGGTCAGCCGCAGCGTCGTCAGCGAAAGGACTTCGGCCTTATTGCCGCACTCGGCCAGCTCGTCGTTGAAGCGGCGGGGCGAAAGGACGTCGGCTTTGAGCTCGATCAGCCGCACGCTGCGAGAGCGGCAGCCGTCGGCGAGCTGTGCGGAGCAGAGGGCCAATTCGTCGGCGGTCACGGCGACTGGCAGCGGCTCGTCGTAACCGTCGTGCCAGGGGTCGCAGTGCAAAGCCCCGACCATTGGTCGGGGTTGGTGGTTTTGGAGAGTTGGCCAACAATCGCACCAGGTCGCGACGCTGCGCCCGAGTTGCGAGAGCATCGCCAGCACACCCCGCTCGAGCGCCGCAAGCGAGCCGCCCGCCTGATAGAGCTGCTTGGAATCAGCGATAGCCAGACGCGCGTCGCCGGCATGTGACTTTGTGCGGCACACGACTTCCGCGAGGGCGTCGTACAGGTTGTGCGGATCGAGTTCGTCGGGAAGTTCCCACGCGCTGGCCGCCACCACGAGGGGCCCGAGGTTCGGGCCATAGCCGGCTTCGTCCGTGCCCAGCAGGTAGCGCATGGGGATACGCTACACGTTGGTGGACCCGCGGTGAAGATGGCAAGACGGCGGGACGGAGAGAAGGAGAGACAGAGTGACGGAGAGACAGAGGGAAGGCGCTCTGTCTATCCGTCACTCTGTCCCTCCGTCTCTCCGTCCGTTACAGCGCCCGCTCCGTCCGTTACAGCGCCCGCCAGGCATCGTCGGCCAGATTGATCGGATGCAGCTCGGTCATGCCGGCTTTAGCACCGGAAGTGACCAGCAATGCGGCGATCTCCGGACGGGCGGCCAGAAACTCGCGGGCGGCTTCCAGGCCCATGACATAAAGCGCGGTCGAAAGGGCGTCGGCCTGCTCGGCCGTGGGCGCGATGACGGTGGCCGACAAAACCTTGTCGGCCGGCCAGCCGGTGCGGGGATCGAGAATGTGTCCGTACCGCTTGCCCCGATAGTGAAAGAACTGCGTGCCCGAGCCCGACGTGCCCAGAGCCTGATCGACGAGCCGGAATTCGGCCAGGCGGACCTCGGGCTTCAAGGGATGGCGGAGGGCAATGGACCAGCCGGCATCAATTTCAGATTTCAGATTTTGGATTTCAGATTGAGAAAAGGAGCTTTCGGACTGTTCCTCTGAAATCTGAAATCTGAAATCTGAAATCCTAAATCCGCGCGCCAGCACGCTGCTGTTGCCACCGTGGACGCAGAAGTCGCGGATGCCGGCGGTTGTCAGCACTTCCGCGGCCCGGTCGAGCGCGTGCCCCTTGCCGATCGCGCCGAGGTTCAACTCCATGCCCGGTTGCTGAAAGCGGATTGTCCGCTTCGCGTGATTGAGCGTGAGCTTGTCGCTGCCAACGAGGGCCAGCGCCGCCGCGACTTCCGCCGCGGCTGGCATGCTCCCCTGGCGGCGATAGAAGCCCCAGATCTTGCTGAGCGGTCCGGAGGTGATGTCGAACGCCCCGCCCGTCGCCTGCGACAGCTCGACCGCCCGGGCAAGCAAGTCAAACAGCCGCGGCTCGACGGCGACCGGTTCCCTGAAGGCCCGGCGGTTGATCGCGACGATCGCGCTGGTGTCGCGATAGACCGTGAGCTGGGCTTCGAGCCGCTCGACCAGATCGAGAGCGGTGATGGCCGCGTCGGCCGC
>JAKEHX010000129.1 GCA_022614795.1 Planctomycetaceae bacterium
GCAACGTCGCGGGGGCGGAGACTTCGTCCGCCGCGGCCACACCCGAGGAGAAGGACGAGGTGAAGCTGAACCGCTACTTGTTCGTGACGGCGCAGCTTTCGCCGCACACGCTCGTCGAGCCGAAGTACGACCCTGAGCCGGCCGGGCCGATCGAAGCCACGCCGGCCGACGCCAAGCCGGCCGATGAAAAGCCCGCGGACAAGCCGGCGGAGGGAGCCGCTGATCCCGCCAAGGCTGAGGAGAAGAAGGCCGAGGACAAGAAGCCCGAGGCAACTCCTGATCCCAAGGCAGCCGAGCGCGACAAAATTAAGCGCGAGAACGACCGGAAGCGGAACGAATACAACGACAAAAAGAAGAAGGCCGAGGCCCGCGTGGCGGAGCTGAACGGCCGGTTCGCCGATTGGTATTACGTCATCAACGAGGACGTTTATAAGAAGATTCACCTGGGGCGCAACGACCTGGTGAAGGAAGGGGCGACCGCCAAGGACGCCGGCTTCAACGTCGATGCCTTCCGCAAGCTCCAGACGGAGGGGATCAAGCCGGCCCCTCCGCCGCCGCCAACTGGTCCGGGATTTGGCGGGCAGGGATTCGGCGGGCCGGGTTTCGGCGGGCAGGGATCCGGCGGCTTCCCGCCGATGTAGGGTGCATGAGCGCAGCGAAATGCACCAAAGTAGTAGGCACACTCCGTGTGCCGTTGGCGGCCGACGGCACACGGAGTGTGCCTACAACACTTCCCGCACGTGCAAGTGAAACGTCCATACGTTTCCCTTGCCCAGGACAAGATCGCGGCGAGAATCGGCGTCGCCCGGGGTGGCGAGGTCCTCGTTGAGTGCCGTGCGGCCATGCGCCGCCAGTTGCTCGAGCACCTCGCTCGTGCCGCAAATCGTATCGCGGCCAAGGTGCGTGTGCCGGTCGTGCTCGATCGCCAGGCGTGAGGTTTCACGGCGGCGGGCCAGGATCACCCGCCGGGCCGGTTTCACTCCCGGCGGCGACAAGGGGAGCTGGGCGACCTCGGCCACCACGTCGAACAGCTCGCCCAATGCCGCTGCGTTCCCCTCCAGGTGCCACTCCTGAAACTCGTCGTGGCACTCGCTATAGACGTCGATCGCCAGGTCGTAGGCTGCGCCGCCGGCCGGTCCGGCTGCGGCCCGCTCGCCGACTTGCCACTGGTCCGCCAGCCACCGGCGGACTTCCTCGGGCGTTGCCGGCTCGTGCAGCTCGAGCGGCTGGCTCTCCTGGCCGCCGCGCAGCTCGAAGGTGAGCGCCGGCACGGGCCGGAGCGTGTCTTCCTCAATGGCGATCCGATAGGCGGTGACGTCGGTCCGCGGCAGCGACTGCTGGCGGCCGGTGGCGTCGAGCCAATGCAGTCCGGCGTCGTCGAGCCAGGTGTTGTCCGGCCCATCGAGCGACCGCCGGTAACGCCGCCACTGCCAGAAGGCCAGGCCCACGGTCAGCGGGATCAGCGTTACCAGGCCAAAGCCCAATACCTCCGGGGGCGCCGTGACAAGCAGAATTAGCGCGCAAACGAAGGCCGCCAGGCCTGTCTGGGCGAGCTTGAGCCGCAGTTGGCGCGGGTCTCCCTCGGGCGGAATCCGCCAGCGGAGAGGAGCGGCGCGGATGGCAGGGCCGGGCTGCATGGGAGATTTGCAAATTGCAGCGAGGACGAGGACGACACGGCGTCACTTCCCCAGCGACTTGGCCACGTCGGTGCGATAGGCGCTCACTGCGGGCCAGAAGCCGACGACGATTGCTAGCACCAATAGGGCCGGCACGAGCAACAGCTCCAGCGGCAGCGATAAAGTGGCGAGCCTGCCGCTGGAAGTGCCCAGCAGAGTGCCCAGGCTGATCGCCGGCTCCCAGTTCCAAAAGCCGATCGTCACGCCGGTCTGGTCCTCGATGATGGGGCTGGCCGCGAGGCACAGGGTATGCCCGGCCAGCCAGCCGAGCATTCCGCCGCCGAGGGCCAGGAGCGTCGATTCGAGCAGGATGATCCAGCCGACGGTGTAGCGGTCGGCGCCCAGGGCCCGCATCACGGCGATCTCGTGCCGCCGCTCGCTCATCGAGTTGTAAATGCTCACCAGGATGCTGATTCCCGAAACGACGCAGATCATCGCGGTCAGCGCGAGCAGGGTCCACTGCACCGGCTTGACGATGAACTCGAACAGCTCGTAAATCACCTTGATGGGCAGGACGAGCTGGGCGTCGCGGCCTTCATTGATCGCGTTTTCCAGGCCCGGCGCGATCATCGGGTCGGCGTTGACCAGGATGGCGGTCACCTCGCGCTGCTCGACTGGCAGCGGCTCGGGATCGGCGGCCCTGAGCAACTCGAGTTCCTTCTTCCGCCTCGCTTCCAGGTCCTTCCGCGCTTCCTCGTCGGATTGAGGAGCGGCCTCTTCGGGCTGGTCCCCCGGCCGCTGCTGGTCGAGTGGTTTGGCATGGTCTTCCATCAGGTAGAAGCCTTCCATGTTGACGAAGACCGCCCGGTCGTTGGGAGTGCCGCTGGTCTTGAGGATGCCGACGACCGTGAACTTGCGTTCGTGCGTGTGCCCTTCGGGAGCGCCGTGGCGGGGCGAGATTTCGTCGCCGAGCTTCACATCCAACTCGCGGGCGACCTTGGCCCCGACGACTGCCTCGAAATAGCCGTGCTCGGGGCTGTGATGCACGAAGTTCCGCCCCTGAGCGAACTCAAACTTGCGGTTGTTCTCGATGTCGTAGACCAGGTCGTCGAAGAGCTTGGGCGTGGTGCCGACCACGCGGAAGCGGCCGAAATAGTCCCCCAGGCAAAGCGGAATGGCCATTTCGGTCAATTGGCCGTACTTGCCGTGGCGGCCCAATTCGACCGCCGGGCCGTCGGTCGCCTGCCGGCGGGCGTCGGGCGCCAGCGGCAATCCGACCGCCGCGAGCGACTGCGACAGGGCCGCGCCGGCCAGCCCCTGATCGCCCGCAAGTGCCGCCAGCTCAGCCGTTTGCCAGGCCGCTTCGTGCGAGCGGTAGGCGAACGATTCCTTGAGCAATCGGTCGCGCTCGGCCTGCGGCAGGAACTCGCAGTAATACGAGTACCAGATGTTCTCGACCGGCTGGCTGAGGTAATAGACGGTGTTGAGGACGAGCTGCTCTTTGCCCCCCTTGGCGCCGATGGCCACGTTGTAGCCCAGGCTGGCGTTGTTGGCGAACGACTGCTCGACGACGCCGTGGATCGAGAGCACCGCGACGACGAGCATTACACCCAGGCCCATCGAGATCATCGTCAATAGCGACGCGACGGGGCGCTGCGTAATGCTGCGGAGGGCAATCCGAAACAAGCTCATGCGGCGGCCCCCGCGGTCGTGTCGTTGAATTTGACCTGGTTGATTTCCTCCAGCCGATCGACGCGATCGAACTGGCCGGACACTTCGGTGGAGTGCGTCACCATGACGAGCGAGACCTTCTCTTCGCGGCAGGTTTCGCGGATCAGATCGACGATCTTCTGCTGGTTCCGCGGATCGATGTTGGCGGTCGGCTCGTCGGCCAGGAGCAGGCTGGGCTTGTTGGCCAGGGCCCGGGCCACGGCGACGCGCTGCTGCTCGCCTACCGAGAGGGCCGCCGGACGATGGGTCAGACGGTGCGACAGGCCGACGCGGTCCAGCAACTGTATGGCCCGGCCGTGGTCCTTGCGGCCGCGGGCAAATGTCATGCCCAGCATCACGTTTTCGAACGCCGAAAAGCCCGGCAGCAGATTGAACGTCTGGAACACATAGCCGATCTTGGCGGCCCGTACGCGATCGACGTAGCCCTCCGTTTTGGTGGCGATGTCGATGCCGTCGATCACGATCTCGCCGCTATCGGCCCGCGTGATGCCGGCGATTGTTTGCAGAAGAGTCGTCTTCCCGCAGCCGCTGCGGCCGACGAGCACGACCTGCTCGCCATCGGCCACCGTGAACTGGGGAATGTCCAGGATCGGCAGCGGCGTGCCATCCGGCTCGCGGTAGGATTTCTTGATGTTGCGAAGCGTCAGCATGCTGGAGGTCGGAGGTCAGAGGTCAGGGCAGGAAGTCAAAGGTCGGAGGTCGGAGGTCAGGACCGAGTACTAAGTACTAAGTACCACTCACCACTCACCATTACCTATCAGCACACGTCTTACGCAAGGTCAAGCAACCCGGTTCGCCCGTCTTCACGCCCTCGCCTCCTGCGCGCTTGCCACTACTTCTTTTTGCGTGCGCGTTCACCGTTGGATTTGGGCTCGACCACCAGCTTGGTCACTAGGAGCAGATCGAGAATGCTCATTCGATCGTCCGGCTGGAAAACGACGACGGTGCGCCCGCTTGGGGACGGAGTGACGAATTCGCGACTCACCACCGGAACTGCCATGCCGTCGGCAAGGCAAATGGTGAATGGCTGGAAAGGCTTCGTGTCTAGCACTTCGCGGAATTTCTCGATCGTCATGGAATCTACCTCGCTCCAGTATCCCTCGCATGCTCTGGGATTATACCTTATCCATACAACTCACGCCCTCGCTCCCGCGAGCTGCGACTCGGCTGCGTCGCGGTAGTGGCCGTCGGCCTGCATCAGCGAGGTGTGCGTGCCGTACTGGGCGATGCGACCATTGTCCATGACGATCACTTGATTGCACTGCCGCAGCGTGCTCAGACGGTGGGCGATGACGAGGGTCGTGCGCCCTTGCATGGCCCGCTGCATGGCGGTGAGGATTTCGTGCTCGGTGTGCGGATCAATGGCGGCGGCTGGATCGTCGAGCAGCAGGATTGCCGGATCCAGCAGCACGGCCCGCGCGATCGCCAGGCGTTGCCGTTGCCCGCCCGAGAGGTCGAGCCCGCCTTCGCCCAGCACCGTGTCATAACCGTGCGGGAGGGCGGCGATGAACTCGTGGGCCGCGGCGATTTTGGCGGCTAATTCGACGTCGTTCATCATCGCATCGGGATGGCCGAAAGCGATGTTCGCCGAGACCGTGTTGCTGAAGAGGAAGGTTTCCTGAAACACCAGGCCAATGCTCCGCCGCAGGTCGTCGAGATCAACATCGCGCAAGTCGTGGCCATCGACCAGAATCCGCCCGCGGGTCGGATCGTAGAAACGGCACAGCAGGGCCAGCAGCGTGCTCTTGCCCGCGCCGGTTGCGCCGAGAATCGCCACCCGCTGCCCCGGCTCGACCGTGAACGTCACATCCTTGAGCACCGGTACGCCGGGGATGTATTCGAACCAGACGTGATCGAATTCGATGCGGCCCAAAGTAGGCCCATGCTCCGCATGGGCCAGTTGCGGTGAAAAGTCTTCCCCATTGCCGTCGGTGGGCTCGTCCAATGACGCCTCTTCCGCTGCCTGTCCCACACGGAGTGTGGGACTACGAAGGCGGATCGCACTGGGCGGGCTCTCAATCGCCACAGGCGTGTCCAGAATCTCAAACACCCGCCGCGCGCCGCTCAGGCTCTGCTGTACGCTGTTGGCGATGTTCGTGAGATTCGCGACCTGGCTCGAAAACTGCTGGAGCAGCCCGGCAAACACAACCAGGCCGCTCCCCAGCGCAAGCTCATTGCGCGTCACCAGCCAGCCGCCATACGCCAGCAGGATGACCAGGTTGATCTGCGTCATGTAGCCGATCGTCGGGCCGAAGATGCTGACCCGCCAGAAGATGCCGGTCTGCTGGTCCTTCACTGCCCGATTGTCGGTCGCGAAGCGGGCGATCTCCTCGCGTTCGCGGCCAAAGCCCTTGATCACGTGCACTCCCTGGATCGACTCGGCCAGCCGCAGCACCACGCGATCGACCAGCTCGCGGTTGCGGTCGTACATCGGCCGCACGATTCGCGAAAAGATCACAGTCACCAGCCACATGATGGGCGTCGTGGCCAGGCAGGCGAGCGTCAGGCCGACATTCAGGCTCAGCATGTACGCCAGGTAGCAGACGAGCGACACCGTGAGCAGCACGAACTGAATCAGCACGCCGTCGATGAATGCCCGCACGCTCTGAGTGTCGCTGGTGACCCGCTGGATGATCGAGCCGGTCGCGTTGGCGTCGAAAAAGCGAAAGCTCAGCCGCTGGAGCTTGTCATACACGCGGCCGCGGAGGTCGGGGACGATGCGCGTATGGATGAGCGTGCCCGCCGAGAGGGCATAGACATAATTGAGCGAGCCGCGGACAAGCTCCATGGCCAGAACCAGCCCCGCGACCAGAGCGACCTGAGCCATGGGCGACCAATCGACTGGGGGATCAAAGTGCCAGGGACTTGGCGGTCGATCGGTAGTGCTGTGGGCGTGAAACCGGACGAGGTCAATGCCGTAGCCTGTCAGTCGCAAGGTGGTTATGGCGGCAAGAAGCAGCAGACCCTGGAGGCACAGGAGCCAGATGCACCCCCACCGGTAGTGCCAGCCCAGTCCTAGCATCCGGCGGATGAGACCCCAATTCGAGGTGGGCGAAGGCGGCGGCGTGTTATCGGTTGGGTCGGGCAACGGCGGCAAAGTGGGGGAGCCAGCGACCAGAGGCAACGATTCCAATCTACTCGGGACGCTGGACGGGCGAAACCGGCCGTCGCGGAAGAGACCGGCCGAGAAAGTAGTAGGCACACTCCGTGTGCCGTCTCCCGGCACACGGAGTGTGCCTACTACTTCACCGCACGTACAAGAACTCGTTCGAATTAAGCAGTACCAGGCAGATGTCGGCCAGGGCGCGGACCTCGGGGTTGACTTGCCAGGGCAAGAGGTCGCGCTGGTAGTCGGCCAGGGCCGAGAGGTCTTCGTCCCAATAGACCATCTCGCCGGTCAATTCCTCGACCATGCCGCGGCGGACCGATTTCGGCAGCTCGGTCGGCGTCGGCGGATGGGCCCGCTGATGCTCGGTTTGGCGGGCGATGTGGGCGAGGCACTTTTCGCTTTCGGCAGGCATCGCGTCGCGGGCATATACCAGCCGGAAGGCGGCGGCGATGCGCTCGGCATCGGTGGCGTGCTCGCGCGTGAGGCGTGCGGCCATGGCCAGAGCCCGGTGGGCGGAAGTTTGGCTGTTCATCAGGGCGAAGGCCTGCGGCGTCACCGTGGTCTCGTCGCGCCGCTCGCAAGAAGTCTCGCTGCCAGGGCGGTTCAACACCTCGTGCACCGGGTCGGCCAGCGTGCGGATGCGGAAGGCATAGAGCGTGCGGCGGTTCCGCTCGGCCGGCGTGCGGGACGGGAGATAGGCCGGGGCAACCGAGCCCATGATGTGCCGCGGCTGGAGGGCGACTTCCCAGTTGATTTCGGGAAAGATGCCCGGTCCCCCCAGCTCGCGGTTCAGCTCGCCGCTGGCGGCCAGGGCGGCGTCGCGGATTTCCTCGGCCGACAGGCGGCGGGGGGGAAAATGCCAAAGGAAGAGGTTGCTTGGATCGATCGATTGCGGAGTAGACGAATGCGGAGTGCGGAGTGCGGAGTGCGGAGTGGATATAGGCGAATCTTTCCCCGATTCCGCATTCCGCACTCCGAACTCCGCACTGGAGCCCTGCTGATAAGCGTCAGAAGTGACAATCAACTCGTGCAGGCGCTTGAGCGACCAGCCGTGCTCGACGAACCAGGTCGCCAGCCAATCGAGCAGCTCGGGGTGGGTTGGTCTGGCTCCCATCTTGCCGAAGTTGTTGGGCGTGGCAACGAGGCCCTTGCCAAAGTGCTGCTGCCAGACGCGGTTGACGATCACGCGGGCGGTGAGCGTATTGCTGGGGCTGGCGATCCATTTGGCCAGAGCCAGGCGGCGGCCGGCGGTGTCACCGGGGATCGTGTTCCACGCGGTCGGAGCGGCGGAATCATTGGAGGCGAACATGGCGCTCAAGACGCCGGGCGTAACTGTGTCGGCGGGAGAGGCGAGCGAGCCGCCCGTAAGGATATGCACGATGGGCACATCGCCGCTGCGGCTGGGCGGCACGGCGTAGAGCGGCTTGACCGAGGTGTACGCGTTGGGCGGGCCGGAATAGACCGACTGGGCGAAGGGCTCGAAGCGCTTCAGCTCGCGCTCGAGGTAATCGCGCGACTTCTGATGGATCTTGCGGAGCGACAGGTCGGTCTTGGTGAGGCCGAACGTGCCCCCGAGATAGTCCTGTTTGGGACGCTCGGCTGCGGGCAGGTCGGCGAGCGATTTGACCCCTTTCTCGGCCAGGAAGGCGGCGATTGCGTCCTGATTTTTCTGCTTCAGGGCGGCCTGGGCGGCGACGACGCGGTCGAGGCGTGCCTGGACGCGCGCGCGGGCGGCCTCGAAGCCGCGGATGTTCTCGCTCGGCAGAAACTCCGCCGGCCGCTCGGCGAATTGGACCGGGGCAAAGACCGCCTGCATGCGGTAATAGTCGCGGGTCGGCAGCGGATCGAATTTATGGTCGTGGCAGGCACAGCAGCGCAGCCCCTGGCCCAGCAGCGAGACGCCGACGTGATGCGTTACGTCGTCGAGGAACTGCTGGCGGGTGATCGCGGCGACCGTCATCCCAGTGTGTTCCCACGGCCCGGACCGCAGGTATCCGGCAGCGATCAATAGTTCCGGGTCGCGCTCATCGAGCTCATCGCCGGCGAGTTGCTCCAGCACGAAGCGGTCGAACGGTTTGTCGGCATTGAACGAGCGGACGACATAGTCGCGATAGCGCCAGGCGTGCGGCCGTTCGAAATCGTTCGAGAAGCCGGCCGTGTCGGCGTAGCGGACGACGTCGAGCCAGTGCTGGGCCTGGCGCTCGCCGTAGTGGGGAGAGGCGAGAAGACGCGCAATCGCGGCCTTGATTGCCTTCCCTCCGTCCCTCTGTCTCTCCGTCTCTCCGTCTTTGCCCGCCGACGGAGAGACGGAGAGAAACTCTTCCAGTTCCTTCGCCGTCGGCGGCAGGCCGGTGAGGTCGAACGTCAGGCGGCGGAGGAGCGTGCGGGGCTCGGCGGGCGGGGCGAATGAGTCGATGCCGGCGGCGGCGAGACGGGAGAGCAGGAAGGTGTCGATCGGATGCAAAGTAGTAGGCACACTCCGTGTGCCGTGAGCGGCGGACGGCACACGGAGTGTGCCTACTACGGGCCGCGTGATTGGCTGATAGGCCCAGAGGTCGGCGCGGTGGTAAGGGCGATTGTCCCAGTCGGGCGAGAGGCCGCCGCTGGTAGCGACAGTGGTTGTCACACCGTAGGCATCACGCTCCGCGTGATGGGGAGTTCGGTCGGGCCGGCTGGTGGAAGGATCCTCACGCGGAGCGTGAGGCCTACGGTGGAGAGGGTCCTCCGTTTCCCACTTCGCCCCGGCGGCGATCCAGCGGCGGAGGATGTCGATCTCGCCAGCTGAAAGCCGGTCGTTGGCCTTCGGCGGCATCTGGAGCGTGTCGTCCTCCCAGGTGACGGCACGGAGGAGCGGGCTTTTGTCCGGCTGGCCGGGGACGATCGCCGGCTCGCCGCTTTCGCCTCCTTTGGTGGCAGCTTCCAGCGAACGGAGATCGAATTTTCCCTTCAGGTCCTGCGGATCATTGCCGTGGCAGGCGAGGCACTTGGCCGCCAGGATTTCGCGCACGCGGGCGAACTCGACCGGCTCAGCGGCTACGGCACTAGCCGAGAGCAGCAGCAAGATGATGAGCAGACTGCCACCACGCATGATGGTTTTCCGATGGATGAACCTCTTCGCCCTGCAAGCCTCTTGATCTGACCTCTACAATTGCTCCGCACGAACTCCGGCGAGTTCGGCTTTCGTCCCTCGCACCCGAGTCTCGCATGACTACCGCATCGAAGCAAGTTCCGGCCAAGTCACCCGAATATGCAACCGCTTTCGCACCGCAGCCCAAAGCGCCCCGCCTGTGGCCTGCACTCCTGTTGATCGTCGGCTATTGGATCGGGTACGCGGTGACGCGAATCAGCGCCGTCCCGCCGATGACTCAGTTCATGTATTCGTTCTGGGCGCCGCTGATCGTCGCCGCCCTGCTGATCGTATGGTGGCTGCTCTTGAGCCGCATGGCCTGGCTCGACCGTGTCTGGGGCATCATCTGGCTGAGCGTGGGTGGCCTTGCGGCCTACGCGCTGGCCCACAAGACGATCGCCACGCCTCCTGTTCCGATATTCCTGTTGGTCTGGGCGCTGCCGATCGCACTGACTGCGGTGGTGGTCTGGCTCGTCGTCAGGGGCGGCGCGCCGACGTGGCCGGTGCGGCTGGGAGTTGTCGCGGCGAGCGTTTTGGCCTGGGGCTATTTCACGCTGCTCCGCGTAGATGGTCTGGATGGTACGTTTGCCGTCGAGCGCTATTGGAGGTGGGAGCCGACCGAGGAATCGAAATTCCTGGCCGAGCTGACGACCGTTTCGCACCAGCCGGCTAACGCAGCCGCGGCAGCGGCAGCGCCTGACGACGCAGGAGCTGGCGAGGCAACATCCAATGGAGCAAGCAGCGCCCTGGCACTCCCCTCCGAAGCAGCCGCGACGGACTGGCCCCAGTTCCGCGGCGCGGCGCGCGACAGCGTGCTGCGCGGAGTCTCGATCGATCCCGATTGGAAGGCCCATCCGCCGCGCGAGCTGTGGCGCCGCCGTGTAGGGCCCGGTTGGTCATCGTTTGCCACGATTGGCGACGTGGCGTTCACCCAGGAGCAACGAGGCCAGGACGAAGCCGTCGTCTGCTTCGACATCCCTACCGGCAAGGAACACTGGTCGCACGTCGAGCCAGCCCGGTTCGAGGAAGTCGTCGCGGGCGCTGGCCCGCGAGCCACGCCGACGTTTGTCTCGGGCCGCCTGTTTACGCAAGGGGCCAGCGGCAAACTCAATTGCCTCGATGCGACCACGGGCGACGTCATCTGGACGCGCGACATTCGCGAGGACGCCGGCCTGGAGGCGCCGCCGATGTGGGGCTTTTCGAGCTCGCCCCTGGTGACGCACGGCGCCGTCATCACGTTTGCGGGGGGCAAAGATGGCAAGAGCGTGCTGGCCTATGACGCCGCCACTGGCGAGCCCAAATGGCAAGGCGGCAAAGGCACGCACGGCTATGCCTCGCCGCAATTGCACACGGCCGGCGGCGTGGATCAGGTGCTGATGGTCAGCGACCATGGCTTGCAAGCGCTGGATCCCGAAACGGGCCAGC
>JAKEHX010000130.1 GCA_022614795.1 Planctomycetaceae bacterium
CTTCCGCCACAGCATGCTGGCGACGGATTATGTGCTTCAGGGGGCGGTCGAGTTTCTCGAGAAGGTCCGCGACGGCCAGTTGCGCCTGGACCGCACGATCGAGGTGTCGGTCACCAACACCACCGAAAAAAAGCGGATCATGAAGCGGATCTGGCCGAACGTGATCACGCTTAGACACCTGCTCAAGCTCAACCATCACGACTATCGCGTGGCGGTCAGCAAGAAGCTTCCGATGCGCCAGCGGCGAGCTGCCTGGAAGCGCCTCACCCGCCGCCGGAACAAAGCCGTTCGACTCGTCGAGGAGATGAATCTCCGTAATAACCGCCTCCAGCCGCTGTTCGACAAGCTGAGCGAGATCGTCTCCCGGATGCAAACGCTGCGGGTGCAGATTCGCGAAGCCAAAATCTGCGGCTCGTCGGCCGGCCGGACCGTCGCCGACCTCCGCAAAGAACTGTGTTACCTGATGCGGATCACCCTGGAAACGCCCGCCACGCTTCAGCGGCGGATCGAACGGACCGAGCTCTATCGCCACGATTACGACGCCGCCAAGCGGTTTCTCTCGGCCGGCAATTTGCGGCTGGTGGTTTCGATCGCCAAGAAATACCGCAACCGCGGTCTGTCGTTCCTCGACCTGATCCAGGAAGGGAACACGGGCCTGATGCGAGCGGTCGATAAATTCGAATATGCCCGCGGCTACAAGTTCAGCACCTACGCCACCTGGTGGATTCGCCAGGCCATTACCCGGGCGATCGCCGACCAGAGCCGGACGATTCGCGTGCCCGTGCACATGATCGACACGATGAGCAAGGTCCGCAGCGTGACCCGCGATTTGCTTCAGGAGCTGGGCCGCGAGCCGACGCCCGAAGAAACCGCCAAGCGGGCCGGCCTGTCGCTCGACGACGCCCGCTGCATCATGAAAATGGCCCGCCAGCCGCTCTCGCTCGATCAGCCGGTGGGCGACCACGACGACAGCTACTTCGGCGAATTCCTGGCCGATCACCGCGAAGACGATCCGCTTTACGACACGCACCAAGAGGCCCTGAAAAGCCGCATCGAAGAGGCGATGCAGGGGCTCAACTACCGAGAACGCGAAATCCTGCGGCTGCGGTACGGCCTGACCGACGGCTATGCCTATACGCTCGAGGAGGTGGGCAAAATCTTCAGCGTCACCCGCGAGCGGGTCCGCCAGATCGAAACCAAGGCGGTCCGCAAACTCCAGCAACCCTACCGCAGCCGCGGGCTGGCCAGCTTCGTTGACGGCGTGGAGATTCCGGCGCTCGACGCCGAACCGATCGACGCCCGGTCGTAGCGAACATAGTTTCGAGTTCCAGGTTTCAAGTTTCAGGTTCAAGGCAGTTTTTGCCAAACTTGAAACCTGCAACTTAGAACCTGAAACTGTTGCTATCATGCACGGATGCTCCGCACCACCTTGCAGGATCGCCGCCGGCTTGAGCAGCTGCCGCGCGAAGAACTGTCGCGGCACCAGCTCGCCCGCCTCAACGATCTCTTGGCCGAGGTCGTTCCGCACAACCGCTTCTACGCTGAGAAGCTCGCACAGGTCGAGCTGCCGCTGGCGTCGCTCGCCGACCTGGCCAGCATTCCCTTCACTTTCAAGGAAGAACTCGTCACCGCGCCATCGGCCGGCGAATTCGCCGCCAATCTGACCTATCCGCTGGCCCGCTACGTCCGCTATCACCACACCTCGGGCACGCGCGGCCGGCCCATGCCGGTGCTCGACACGGCCGAGGATTGGCAATGGTGGATCGAGACCTGGCAATTCGTGCTCGATGCCGCGGAAGTCGGTCCCGAGGACCGCGTCTTCCTCGCCTTCTCGTTCGGCCCGTTCATCGGCTTTTGGAGCGCCCACGACGCGGCGATCGCCCGCGGCGCGCTCGCGATTCCCGGCGGCGGAATGAGCACACTCGCCCGCTTGGAGCTGATTCGCCGTACCCGGGCCACCGTCCTGTTTTGCACCCCCAGCTACGCTCTGCGATTGGCGGAAACAGCCGCCGACAACCAGATCGATCCGGCCGGCCTCGATATCCGGCGGATCATCGTGGCCGGCGAACCGGGCGGTAGCGTTGCGGCGTTGCGGCGGCGGATCGAGTCGGTCTGGAACGCACGGCTGATCGATCATGCAGGGGCGTCCGAAATCGGCCCTTGGGGCTACGGCGACCGCGAGGGGCGCGGCCTCTATATCGCCGAAACCGAATTCATCGCCGAGTTCCTGTCGCTCGAATCGGGCCGGCCCGCCACCGATGGCCAGCAGGCGGAGCTGGTGCTCACGTCGCTGGGCCGCTTCGGCAGCCCCATCATCCGCTACCGCACAGGCGACGTCGTGCGGCCGCGCTTTGGGGCGAGCGAGACCAACCGCTTTGTGCTGCTCGAAGGGGGCGTGCTGGGCCGCACCGACGACATGCTGATCGTCCGCGGCGTCAACGTCTTTCCCAGCTCGGTCGAGCAAATCCTGCGGGCCTTTCCCGAGATCGTGGAATATCGCGTCACCGTGCACCGGCAAAACTCCATGGACCTGTTGGCGGTCGAGGTGGAGGACCGCCTCCAGCAACCCGACCGCGTGGCCCGCGAACTGCACGTTCGACTTGGCCTGAAGGTCGATGTCCGCTGCGTGCCGCTCGGATCGCTCCCGCGATTCGAAGGAAAGGGCAAACGGTTCATCGACCAGCGCGAGGACACGTATCAGATATAGTCGCCTTTCGCTCCGCGAAAGGACGTCCTTTCGCGGAGCGAAAGGCGACAAAACATGCGATTCACGCCCGACATCGTCGAACACTGCCGGCGGCAGTTCCCCGCCCTGTCGCGCCGCATCGGCGACCGGCTGGCCGCTTTCTTCGACGGCCCAGCCGGGACGCAAGTGCCCCAGCGCGTGATCGACGCAATGAGCCACTACCTGGCCCATACGAACGCCAATCACGGCGGCCGATTCTCCACAGCAATCGAAAGCGACGGCATGCTCGACCAGGCTCACCGCGGCCTGGCGGAATTCGTCGGGACAGACGATCCGGGGACGATTGCCTTCGGGCAGAATATGACCTCGCTCACGTTCGCCCTGTCGCGAGCCCTGGCGCGAACGTGGAGGCCGGCGGACGAGATCGTGCTCACCCGCCTCGACCACGACGCCAACGTCAGCCCTTGGGTTCTCGCGGCCCGCGATGCCGGGGCGACCGTCCGCTTTGCGAACATCAAGGCGGAGGATGCCACGCTCGATCTCGACGAATTGCGGCACCAGATCAACGAGCGGACGCGGCTGGTGGCGGTGGGCTGCGCGTCGAATGCCACGGGGGGCATCAATCCGGTGCGCGACATCTGCGACTGGGCCCATGCCGTGGGAGCGACGGTCTTTCTCGACGCTGTCCACTATGCTCCGCATGGACTCGTCGATGTGCAGGCCTGGGATTGCGATTTCCTGGCATGTTCTTCCTATAAGTTTTTTGGGCCGCACTTGGGAGTTCTGTGGGGCCGCCGCGACGAGTTGGAATCGCTCGAGGCTTACAAAGTCCGCCCTGCCCCGCACGACCTGCCGGGGAAATGGATGACGGGGACGCAAAGCCACGAATCCATCGCCGGCGCGCTGGCCGCCGTGGACTACCTGGCCGACTTGGGCCGCCTCTTGGCTGGAAGCGACTCGCTGACGCGGCGGGCGGCGCTGCGCGAAGCGTACCGCGAAATCGGCCTCTACGAGCGGGCGCTTGCTAGTCGCCTCCTCGCCGGCCTGGCGGAAATCCCCGACGTCCGAATCTTCGGCGTCACCGATCCGGCCCGGCTCGACGAGCGCGTGGCGACGGTTTCGCTCGTCCACGAGCGGTTCACCCCCATCGAACTGGCCGAGCAACTGGGCGAGCAGGGCTTTTTCGTCTGGCATGGCAACTACTACGCTCTCAACCTTTCGGAATCGCTGGGCCTGGAGCCCGAAGGAATGCTGCGGATTGGCCTCGTGCATTACAACACCGCGGCCGAGGTCGATCGCCTTCTCGAAGCCCTGCATGACCTTAGACCTTAGACTTTGGACCTTGGACTTTGGACCTTGGACCTTGGACATCTATCCCACCGCCCTGAAACTCACCGACGACCGCCATCTCTTGATCGACTGGAGCGACGGGCAGCGGCGGCGCTACGGCTTTAAGGCCTTGCGCGACGCATGTCCCTGCGCGACGTGCCGCGAGAAGCGGTCGACCCCGCAAGACCCGCTTGCCTTGCCCATGCTCGGCGCGGCGCAACTTCAACCCGTGGCGATCGTGGGCATGAAGCCGGTCGGCAACTACGCCTACACGATCGCGTTCAGCGACGGTCACGACACGGGCATCTACTCGTTCGAGCTGCTCCGCGAGCTCGGTACGCCGGGTTGAGCAGCGGAGTCGGGAGTCGGGGGTCAGAGGTTAGCGGTCAGCCGCGACAACTGACCACTGACAACTGAGAGGCTGTGAATGAATCCCGTAGCGGAACTCGCCAGAGTTCCGAATCCGCGGAAAAACCTGAAGTCTGGCGACTTCAGCTACGAAAGATTCACAAC
>JAKEHX010000131.1 GCA_022614795.1 Planctomycetaceae bacterium
AGGCCGGCGCTACGGGCGAGAGCGAGGCGCGAGCCAATCTCGGCGGCCAGTGCGGGGGAGGGAGTGGGCATGTCCTCCAACGTAGTCGCGTCGATCGGCGAGGGACAGAGGCGGGGAGGTACGATGCTGGTTCCTAAGCTCTGCTTGGGAACACCCGTGTCGAAGCTCTGCTTCGCTTCCGGGAAGCAGAGCTTCCGGACTTGTGGTCCCAAGCAGAGCTTGGGACCGAGGCAATTCCAAAGCGAGCGCCGCATCTGGCCCTGACGGAGTCAGGGGCCTGCTTATTCCGGCGGCTTGAGGAGCTGCGACAGCTTGATCGCCTCGAGCTGCTTTCGCGTCGTCGTCGTCACGCGATTGAGTGCCGCTCGCAGTTGCTCCTGCGAATCGGCCGGGAGGGCTTCGCCGACCGCGGTTTTCGAGTCATACGGCCCTTCAATCGCCTCGATCACCTCGAGCAGCGAAATCTCATCCGCTGGCCGGACCAGCGCGTAGCCTCCGTCCACGCCGCGCGTGCTCCGCAGAATTCCGTGCGTCACGAGGCTTCTCAGAATTTGCAGCAGGAATCGCTCGGGCATCTGGCCTTCCGAGGCCAGCTTGCTGCACGGAACGGGGCCTTCGGATTCGGCCTGTGCGAGCGCGAGCGTGGCCCGCACCGCATAAGCGACAGTTCGCGAAAGTTTCATTGGCAGTCCGTCTTGGCTGCGATGACCGCGCCCCCAAGGCACGCTGCCGTGCCCGGTCGCCCGCTTGGCTACCTCCTCCTGAGGCGCGCTCGATCAGGTTCCAGCCCGACGACTGCTCCCCTCAGCCGGGCCTACCGCTCCTTCTCGTGGTAAAGCCGAGATGTTCAATCGGCTTTACCTTGTTTCAATCGCTTAACAGTCTATCGAGGGATGAGCGGCTGTCAACCAATTGGCACACGTCGTCCACAAAAGGGGGGAGCACCCCGCAGGAAGTCAAACTGTCCGGGATCGCCGCTATTGAAAACGGCTCTCACCTTAGCGAGCGCTTGGAGTGCTCCAAAGTCGAGATCAAATCTCGACAGACTGTCGCCGTAAGACATTCTGGCAAAAAGAGTTACTTCGATCTGGACAGCCTGCCGATCAGCGTTATGATCCTGGAAGGATTCGCCCTTTGGAGCCTATGGAGATCAAGTCCGGCACAATGAAAGGATAGGAAAAATGGATAAGAACAAGACCATCGAAAAGCTCAATGAGTGTCTCCGCCACGAATGGACGGGGGTTGCTCAATATGCCCAGGCGGGATTCGTCGTCGCGGGATTGTGGCGAGAAGTCTATTCCGACATGTTCTTCGACAGCGCCAAGGAGTCGTTCGGCCACGCCAAGCTGGTCGGCGAGAAGATCGTCGCCATGGGGGGCATTCCGACCGTCGAACGCAACCCCGTCAAGCAGACCCAGGACCTTTCGGAGCTGTTGAATTTCGCCATGGAGTTTGAGTCCAAGGCCGTCAAGCTCTACACCGAAGCTCTGGGGTTGGCCGCCGGCGATCGGGCCCTGGAAGTCTTCCTCGAAAACATCCTGGAGGAGGAACAGGAAGGCGTGGACGAGCTGACCCGCATCCTCCGCGATCCGAAGGCCGTTTCCGCCTCACTTGGTGCTTCGAAAGTGGGCTGAGTGTTTAACAATCGCAGGCAGAGGAGGCAGAATAATACGGGCAGAATGATCGGAATAAAGATCGGATACTCTTTCCCAGATCATTCTGCCTTCATGATTCTGCCTCGCCGCCGTTCTCGCCCATCAGCAATCGTTCTAGCAGTTCGGCCAGCCGGTGGATGACAACTGGCGGAATCTCGTGTCCCCCGTCGAACGCCACGAAATCAACATCGTGGCCGGCGTCGACCAGCAAGTCTTTAAGAGCGGTCGCTTGCGGATACATCAGGAGCTGGTCCTGCCGCCCGTGGCTTTGCAGAATCGTTAGCGGCGGATGTTTACTGGCCAGTTCGCGCCACTCGATCTCATTTACCAGCGCCCCCGACATGATGCACAGCGCCGCAGGGCCGCTCTTCATCCGCAGCGCCACATCGGTCGCCAGCATCGATCCTTGCGAAAATCCGCCGAGCACGAAGCGCTCCGCGGCCAGGCCGAACCGCTCGCGCGCTTCGGCCAGCAACTGCTCCAGGTTGGCGCGCGCCTCGGGCGCTCCCTCGGGCACGTCCCGCCGGAACCGCGCCAGCAATTCGGGCGTCGGCCGGTTGATCAGCCGGTCCAGGTCGATGTGCCACCAGGCCCGGCCGTAGGGAATGCCCATGTCGGACAAATCGAGCGGAGCGGCCGGATACATGAATAGCGTGCCCGCCAGGACGCTCGGCCGGATTTGCCCGATCGCCTGCGTCAGGCCGATCAGGTCGCGGCCGCTGGCCCCATAGCCGTGGCAAAACACGACGGCGAGCGACGGCTTTTGGCCCGCAGGGATTTCGCTGACGACATAAGTCGTAAGTCCGCCCAGAACGGATTTTTCGATCGGCATGGCATCGTAGGATGGATTTTCAATCCGTCCGCCGCACAAGTCCCGAATTATTGAGGGGACGGATTGGAAATCCGTCCTACCCGGTGCGATTGTAACCACCTGCCGCCGATTGCGGACCGCATCGGCGGCCGCCGATACATCCAAGGAGCAGGACGCCCTCTTGTGCGCAGGATGTAGCCGAACTCGCCAGAGTTCGGGAGTCTGAACTTGCTTCCCCTGAAGTCTGGCGACTTCAGCTACCGCCCCGGTGTCCTATGTCCTCCGTCCGCCACATTCGATTGCTCTTCACCATCGCCCTGCTTCTGGTTCTGCCCGCCGCTTGCCAGGCGGTTGACCTCTCCGGCTGCTGGAGCGGTTCCTGGGAAAGCTGCAGCACCGGGCACAAAGGCCCGCTGTGGGCCGAGTTCGTCCCTTGCGGCGGCAACCAGTATGAAGTCCATTTCCGCGGCCGGTTCTTCAAGATCATGCCGTTTAAGTATTCGGTGACGATGGCCGCGGAGGAGCGCGACGGGGTGGTCTATTTATCCGGCAGCAAATACCTCGGCCGAATGGTAGGCACGTTTTCGTTTACCGCGACCGCCACCGATACGCGTTTCAACGCCAACTACAGCTCGTGCAAAGACAACGGTCAGTTCACGCTCTCGCGGTGTAGCTACGCCTGCGGGAAATAAATCGGCGAGCGGGAGGTGTCAGCCTCCCGATGATTCTTCGTCGCCAGCGATCGTCGCCTCGCTGTTGCTATCGGGGTGCTCCGCTCTTTCTACGACGCGCACCCCGCTCGCCATTTCAGACGGAACGCTGCCTTCCTCCGCGGACGCTGCCCGCACCCGCACCGTCCCCGGCACCACCCGCTGCGGCCCATCGGCCACAAGTCGCATCGAGACCGGCCGCCCCCCCTCCTGCTTTGTCCCGCATTCGCAAAAGCGAAAGGTGACCCCGCCGTCGGTCCGCTCGCGGCGCTTGCACACCGGGCATTCCCACATCCGGCGAAGATCGTACTTCAAACGTTCGTAGGGACCCTTCATGCGGATTTCAGATTTAGGATTTCAGATTTCAGATTGCGGAGCATAGCGGGAGGGCAAGGCTCCCGCCGAGCCGTGCACTGGGGCGCACTTTCCCCAGTGCAAGTTAGACGACACGATTGACGGCGCATAGCCTTGGTCCTAACAGCCCTTGTAGCTCAGTACGGGCCGCAGGACGCGGTCGATGCGCGTCAGCTCGCGCTGGGCTCGCATTACGGCCTCTACGTCCTTATAAGCCGACGGAGCCTCGTCGCAGAGCTGGCGGGCCTGGCTAGTATCGAACCAGACGCCGCGCATTTCGCGTGCGAGTTGCTTTGGCGAGATTGCTTGGGCCGCTTCGCCCCGGCTCATCGCCCGGCCCGCGCCGTGCGAGCTGGAACAAAGCGACTCGGCCAACCCCCGCCCGGTCACATGGTAGCTCCGAGTTCCCATCGAGCCGGGAATGATCCCCGCCACACCATCGCCCGCGGGTAGCGCGCCCTTGCGATGGACCCACCAGAGATTGCCGAAGTGCTCCTCCCGGCAAACGTGGTTGTGGTTGGCGTGAATGAGCGAGTTCCAATCCAGCCCGCTGCCGAGCAGGTCGCGCAGAACTTCTTCCACGGCGCGGAGCATCCCCAAGCGGCTCTCTTCGGCGTAGTCGATCGCCCACTGTACATCCGCCAGATAGGCCTGTCCCTCGGACGAATCTGCAACAAGCCACGGCAGCTTGCGCCGGCTCGATTGCCGCTCGGCAATTGCGACGTGGTGGGCCGTGATTGCCTGCCCCATCGCCCGCGAGCCGCTGTGGAGCATGAGCCACAACCGGTCTTCCTGGTCCGCCTGAAACTCCAGGAAATGGTTGCCGCGCCCCAGCGTGGCGAGCTGCACTCGCCCGTCACGGGTGACCAGCTTCGCCAGCCTGGAATCGCTCAGCGGTCGCTCGACAAGCGCGGCCGGCAGTTCGGGCATTGTCGTCCGCGAGTGGCGCATCGCGGGCACTCGGCTGCTGAGCGCTGCGAGAAGCCGTGATACGACGTTGCCGTCATCCAGCGCGCTGGCCGACGAATCGCACGCCACCGCTGCCATGCCACAACCAATGTCGCCCCCCACGGCGGCCGGATAAATCAGCCGGCTCGTGGCAATCGCCAGACCGACGCACACGTCGCCTGACAGATGTACGTCGGGCATAACGGCAATGTGCTGCACGTCCTCGGCCGCCGCCAGGCGAGCAATCGACTGGGATACGTCCTTGGGCAATGGCTCGCAAAGCCATTTTTCAATCTGTGGTGTGCTCATGGCTGCACCTCGCTTTCCGGCGAGTTGGTGCTTTCCGGCAGTCTCGGCACGAACCGAAACACCAGCCGCGGCGCGCGCTTCCGCGTAATCGCCGCCGCCACCTCGGTCCGCAGCCAGCCAGCCGCTCGATCGAGGGCAGCGGATACTTCGGCAGTGGTTAGCTGAATTTCGGGCGTAATCGGTCCAAGCTGCACCAGGAGCTGCGAAGCGTCTGGCGCTGGCGCGACATCGATCACCGTCAGCGACTGGAGCACATCGTCGCCGCATTCGCCGCCAAATATCTGGCTGAGCGTGTCGGCTACCTGCGCGCAGAGCTGGTGCGATTTTCGTCCCGTTCGGTCTGCAAAACCCTCCTGCTTGAAAAACTCGCGTGGATCGGCGCCGTCATCGGCGTCAATCGCTCCTCGATACTGCGATAGCAAATCGGTCATTCGTTTCTTGCGTGTCATGGTTCTCTCACGAAGGCCGCGGTGAGCGAGTGCGCAAACCAAGAGCGCGGTCGCCCGCCGGGCGGAAATGTTGGAATCTCAAAACGCTGAAGAGTCATCCGCGCGCAGCATCCTTCAGGACACCGATTGCGCAGACGAAAGGGCATGCGGGCGGAAACAGACCCGCCACAGCGTGAGAGTGAGCCAGGCCCGCAGCGGGCCTCAGAGAATTCTTAGGCCAACAGCGCGCCGAGGCTCAAATGCTCCAAGGACGATGATTTCGATCGCATGGCTAGGCCTCCGGCAAGTGGATAATCAAGTGAGAAAAAAAGGGACGCGGAGGTTCGCTCCGCGTCCCACAATTGTAGCTCACAAATCGCAGTTTGGGCGCTACGGCTCGAGTTCGACGTTCCAGTAGGCTTCGCTGATGAACTTGGCCCAGCTGGCGATTGGGGCGTGGGGCGTCGCGTACAGCGGCTGCCACTTCGGCCGGTGCGGCTGCTTGTGCAGCTTCATCCGGGCCTCGTGCGGCGTCCGGTCGGCCTTCCGCTTGTTGCACGGCACGCAGGCCAAAACACAATTCTCCCAGGAACTCGTGCCGCCGCGCGACCGCGGCACGACGTGGTCGATGGTCAGCGAATCGGGGCCCGGTCGGGAGCCGCAATACTGGCACGACCAGGTGTCGCGGCGGAACAGGTTCCGGCGGTTGAATGCCACCTTGCCGATCGGCACCTTGTCGAACGCCGTCAGGGCGATCACCTCCGGCACCCGCAGCCGCCACCGCACCGACTGGATGAACAGCTCGCCGTCCTTGGGGGTCATCTGCGACCAGTCAGCCCAGTCGTACGACGCAAAGTCGTGCGGGTCGATCACCTTCGCGTGATCGTTCCACACCAGGATCAGCGACCGCGCGACCGTGGAGACGCGGATCGGCTGCCAGGAGCGGTTGAGCACAAGCGTCGGGCGCTGAAGGACGGAGACCATTGCAAAGGGCGGGTTAGGGTTGACGGTTATCTAGTGTCGCCTTTCGCTCCGCGAAAGAGCACGCTTTCGCGGAGCGAAAGGCGACTATTTGGGAACAACTTAGCGGGTTTGCTACCTCAACTCTACTGTACACAGTAAGCCCGATAAAAGCCCACCTCGGGAAATCTTCACGGGAAAAACGGGGCAAACCAACCCGTCGCGCTGGGCGAGGGCAGCGCGACGAGCTAACCCTTAGGAGCGGCGCGCGTGCGACAAGGTTCACAGCCGGTGCGCGTCGGCGTTAATCGGGAGAGC
>JAKEHX010000132.1 GCA_022614795.1 Planctomycetaceae bacterium
GGCCAGATCGTCATCGATGCTCTCGCCGACCACGTTGCCCGTGATCGTGCCGATAGCCGCCCCTGCCAGAGCGGCTGGCAGAGCGTTGCCGGACGAGTTGCCCAGCGCCGCCCCGATGCCCGCGCCGGCCAGGCCGCCTGCCACGGCGCCCCGGTCACTGTAGTAGGGCGAGCGGCAGCCGAGGGAGACTACCATGAGCAATCCTGACACCAGCGCAAAAAATCGATAATTCACCATCGTCGCCATCCTGATTGGCAAGCCGGCCGTCGCATGAGTAACGCAAGCACACCTCTGCCGCGGGGCGGGGATGGTCGTCAAAGGCAGCAAGCGCGTCAAGAGAAAGACTACCGCGACGCTAGCGTTTTACCTGGGTGCGTTTGGTGCCGGTTTTTCGCCCTGCGGCGGCGGCGGTGTGGCTTCGCCCTGTTTGGCGGGCTCACTCTGTTTGGTGGGCTCACCTGGCTTGGCGGGCTCACCGCCGGCCGGCGCGGGTTGTTTCGCCTTGTATTCCGCCCATTTCTTGTGCGTTTCGGCCCGCTTCTGGTCGTCGGTGAAGCCGATCACGCGCGGGTTAAAGAAAATTTGTTGCGGATCGGTCAGTTGGTGGTTGGGCCGCTCGCCGAAATAATCCTTGAGCTGCTGCTTGGTGAGGATGACCGCCGTGGCCAGGGCCGCGTCGCGCACCTGCACGTCGTAAATCACCTTGTTCTCCTGCATCCGCGTGACGACCGATTTGTCCTCCAGCAGTTTCTCGACCAGCGGCACATGCGACTGGTTGCCGAGCTTGGCAACGGTCATGAGGGCATACTGCGAAAAGTGCGGCGCGCGGTTGCCTGGAGTTTTGAGAATCTTTAGCGACGGCACCATGCCGTCGTCCAGCCCCAGATTCAGGGCGATCAGCATCCCCTGATAAGCCGCCATGTCGTCGCTGCGGCGGACAATCGCGCCGACCATCTTCCGCGGAATGCCGTTCCTCGACGAGCTGGTGACGGCGTCACGCAGTGTCGGCTGATAACAGTAGCTATAGATCATGCTCATGGTCTGGGCCGCGAGCGCGACGTCCTCCTCGGCCGCAACGAACAGGATCACACCCACCTGCGCCAGTGACAATTGCTGCTGCTGGCCGAGCTGCATCGCTTGCTGATACTGAAATGCCCGATCGGCCAACTGGTCGCCGGCGGCTTTGGGACTCGATTCCAGCGACCGCATCACCTCGGGATCGGCCCGCGTCATATCGACAAACAGCTGCCGGGAGGTCGCGTCATCGCCATACGCGTTCTTGAAGCGGCTCCACGCCGGCAGCGGATAATCGCCTGAATCTTCCTTGCCGCTGAGAAATGCCTCCAGGCGGCGCTGCAAGTCCAGCTCGCGAATCTGCCCCAGGATGCGGACCGACCGGTAGCGTACCTCGCGGTCGGGATGGAGCGCGGCCGCTTCCAGGGCGGCAAACGCCGGCAGACCGGCACCCGTCAATTCATCGCTGGCCGCTTCCCGCTCGGCAAAGTCTTCGCTGCCGAGCTGTTTTACCAAGGCGGCAATGCGATCGGGATTCGCCCTCTCGTCGGCGGCTGCCGTCGGCGAGAGGTACATCCAGCTTGCCGCCAGCACGACCAAAGCTGCCAAGCGGCTGGAAGAATTTGCCAACGCACAGCAGCTGGAAACGGACATAGGAGAATCCTCAGGGAGTACGGCAGGGCGTGGGATCATTGTAAATCCGACAATCAGGGGGCGTCCAGCTGCCCTCATACTTCGTCCTTGTGACCCCACGCAAGCGGAACTACAACAGAAGTTGGCTTTCCTTGCCAAAGCAGCAAACACCGTGCCCGACGCGACCGCCAATTTGAACTCACTCCCGCTCGCCGGACGCATTGCCGTCGTCACCGGCGCATCCGGAGGCATCGGGGGGGCCATCGCCCTCGAATTGGCCCGCCAGGGAGCCGACGTGCTGGTTCACGGCCGCACGCGCGCGCAGGCGGCTCAGTCGCTAGCAGGTGCGATTGGCGAACTGCGGCGGCGCACTCACGTCGTTCTCTGCGATCTGGCCAGTCGGACCGACCGCGAGCGCTTCGTGCAGGAAGCCTGGAATTGGCTCGGCAAAGTTGACATCTGGATCAATAGTGCGGGCGCCGACGTCCTCACCGGCGAAGCAGCCGAGTGGTCCTTTGGGCAGAAGCTAGAGCGGTTGTGGAATGTCGATGTTCGCGGGACGATCGCCTTGTCGCGAATGATTGGCCGGCGCATGAAGGCCCGCAATCCCAAGCCCGGCGGGACAATCCTCAACATCGGCTGGGACCAGGCCGAGCAAGGGATGGCCGGCGACAGCGGCGAAATGTTCGCGGCCGTGAAAGGGGCGATCATGGCGTTCAGCCGTAGTCTGGCCCAATCGCTCGCGCCGGAAGTGCGCGTGAATTGCCTCTGCCCGGGCTGGATTCGGACGGCGTGGGGCGAGCAGGCGTCGGCCTATTGGCAGGAGCGGGCGACGCGGCAGGCGCTGGTCGGCCGCTGGGGAGCGCCCGACGACGTGGCCCGCGCCGCGGCCTTCCTCGTTTCGCCGGCGGCGGAGTTCATCACCGGCCAGATCATTCACGTCAACGGCGGCTTTAGGTATGCCTAGTAACGACTCTCTCCGTCTCTCCTTCTCTCTTTCTCTCCGTCTTTCGAGTTTGGAGAAGCGACCGAGAGAAGGAGAGACGGAGAGACAGAGAGACGGGCGACAATAGCCGCAAACAATGCCCCGCGAGCACCTCCATTTCGTCACCGGTCGCCTGGCCGAGCATTCGCTCCGCGCGGTCGTGGCGCGCCTCACCGAGCAGGTCGGCTTCGACTACACAATCGACGTGCTCCCGATCACGGTCGCAGCTCTCATGACGCCAGCCTGGATCGCCCGCCATCTGTCAATCGTGGGCACTCCCTCCCGCGTCATCATCCCCGGCTATTGCGAAGGGGACCTGGCCCCGATTCAAGCGGCGGCCGGCGTGCCGGTCGAGCGCGGGCCGCGCGATCTGCGGCGGCTGGATGAATTCTTCGGCAAGAAGTCCGGTCCGCCTCCCGAATATGGCCGCTACGACATCGAGATCATCGCCGAAATCAACCACGCCCCGCGGCAGAGTCTCGCGGAAATCGTGAGGCAGGCGCGCGAGTTGGCGGCGGATGGAGCTGACCTGATCGACGTCGGCTGCGATCCGGGCGAGCCCTGGTCCGGCGTGGCCGAGTGCGTGCGGGCGCTGAAAGCCGAAGGGCGCCGCGTCTCGATCGACAGCCTCAATCCGGCCGAGATCGCTCCTGCCGTGGCAGCCGGCGCCGAGCTCGTCCTTTCGGTGAATGCCAGCAATCGCCAGGCCGCATGTGATTGGGGCTGCGAGGTGGTGGCGATCCCCGACGAATTCGCGACGCTCGGCGGGCTGGAGGAAACGGTCGAGCTGCTGGCGGCTGCCAAGGTGCCGCTGCGGGTCGATCCAGTCATCGAGCCGATTGGCTGCGGCTTTGCCGCGAGCCTGGGGCGGTACCTCGAAGTCCGCCGCCGCTATCCCGATGCCGAGATGATGATGGGAATCGGCAACCTGACCGAACTGACCGATGCCGACTCCGCCGGCATCAACGTGCTGCTTTTGGGCTTTTGCCAGGAGCTGGGCATTCGCAGCGTGCTGACGAC
>JAKEHX010000133.1 GCA_022614795.1 Planctomycetaceae bacterium
GAGTGTGCCTACTACTTGACTCTTACCGGAGGAACTGGCGATGGGACTGCTCAAAGAATTCAAGGAATTCGCCCTGCGCGGCAATGTGATCGACCTGGCGGTCGGCGTGATCATCGGCGGGGCCTTCGGAAAAATCACGTCCTCCCTCGTCAGCGACGTGATCATGCCTCCCATCGGCCAGGTGCTGGGCAAGCTCGACTTCAAAAGCATGTACGAGCCGCTGTTCGACGAGAGCGAGATGATCGCCGCCGGAAAGTGGAACCCCGGCATGTCGCTGGACGAAGTGCACAAAGCCGGCTTGCCGGTCTTTGCCTACGGGTCGTTCCTCACCACGGTGCTCGACTTTGTCATTCTGGCCTTTTGCGTGTTCCTGATGGTCAAGCTGATGAACATGGCGTTCAAGCGATTGGAATTCCTGCAAGGCGAGAAAGCGGCGGCCGCTCCTCCCGAACCGCCGGCCGACGTGAAGCTTTTGACGGAGATTCGCGATCTGTTGAAGGCGAAGTAGGGAAGCGGGGGAGCTAGCATCCCTCGTCGTCGTCGTCCTCGTCCTCGATTGGACGCCGGCCGAACCGAGGACGACGACGAGGACGAGGACGAGGACGAAGGGCCCCGGCCTCCATTACCTCCGCGATATCAGCGCGATACGATGACAGCATGGCGAGCGAGAAGACGCAGGCGATCGTGCTCAAGGTGGTGGAGTTCAGCGAGACGAGCTGCGTCCTGACCCTGTTTACCGAGCATTTTGGCAAGGTCGGGGCTTTGGCGAAGGGGGCCCGCCGCCCGAAGGGGCCGTTCGAGGGTGCTCTTGACCTCCTCGCGCTCGTTCGCATAGTGTTCCTCCGCAAATCGTCCGAGGCCCTCGACCTGCTGACCGAAGCGAAGCTCCAGCGGCGCTTCCGCTCGGCCCAGCGCGAATTGTCTCGTCTGTACGCGGGGTACTACGTGGCGGAACTGCTGTCGGAACTGACCGACAACGGCGACCCGCACCCGGAGTTGTTCGCCCTGGCCGACGAGACGCTCCTCGCCCTGGACTGCGGCCGGTCGGTGGCTCCGGCGGTGCTGCGGTTCGAGGTGCTCGCCCTGCGATTGCTCGGCCATTTGCCGTCGCTCGACGAGTGCGTCGGCTGCGGCCAGAGCATCCCCGACGAGCCCCGGACGGCGTTCGGACTGGTGGCCGGCGGCGTGCTGTGCGCCCGGTGCCGGCCCGGCCAGCGGCAGGTGGTGAGCATCACCGCCGGCGGCCTGGCCGCGCTAAAGCGGTTTGCGGCAGTCAATGGCGACTGTGAAACGTTGACACTGGACGACAAGGTCCGCGGCGAGCTCCGCGGAGTATGGAACAACTACCTCGCGCACCTGATCGGCCACAAGCCGCGGATGCACGAGTATTTGAGCGTGGCGGCAAAGTAGGCTGGTAGCGGAAGTCGCCAGACTTCCGGAGCGAATGAGCGGAGCCGGAACTCTGGCGAGTTCCGCTACAGGTAAGACACGGATGTCCCTGCTTCGCACCTTGATCCTCAACTTGCCGGCGCTGCTGCTGGCCGTGCTGGCGGGCGCCGGCTGCGCCACGCTCAGCGACGCGGCCGCGACCAATCCGCTCACGGGGCGTCCGACCGAGTCGTCGCGCGCGGGCGATGAAGAGCGCCGCGGCCTGGCCTGGAGCGACTTCTCGCCCGACAACATCGGCAAGACGTTCAAGCGGGCGACCGGCCGGGGCCCAAACCGCGAGTTGGCCAAACAGCTCTACACCGCCGCCGAGGCCGAGTACCACCAGGGAGCCGCCGCCGAGGGCCGCGAGCGGATGCGCCTGTTCGAATCGGCCGCCCCGAAATTCGCCGAAGCAGCCGACCGCTGGCCCGACTCGGCCCTGGCGATGGACGGCTATTTCATGGCCGGCGAGGCGATGTTCTTCTCCGACCACTACGCCGCCGCCAACAAGCACTACGAACAGCTGGTGAAAGCCTTCCCCAACAACCGCTACATCGACGTGGTCGCGCAGCGGCGGTTCGCCATCGCCCAGTACTGGATCGAGATCGACCGCACCAACCCCGAAGAGTTCTATTACGTCAACTTCCTCGACAAGACGCGGCCGTGGAAAGACGCCCGGGGCCACGGCCTGCGGGTCTATGACAAGATCCGCGTCGACGACCCGACCGGCCGCCTGGCCGACGACTCGACGCTGGCCCTGGCCAACGAGAACTTCGCCCGCCGCAAGTTCATCAAGGCGGACGATTATTACAGCGACCTGCGGAAGGCCTATCCGTCGAGCGAGCACCAGTTCAGCGCCCACTTCCTCGGCCTCAAGGCCAAGCTCAACAGCTACGATGGCCCGGCCTACTCCGGCGCTCCGCTCGACGAAGCCGAGAAGCTCATCAAGCAGATGCGGCGGGCGTTCCCGCAGGAATGCGAGCAGGAAAAGGAGTATATCGAACGGGCCGCCGCGGAAATTCGCTTCAAGAAGGCCGAACGGCTGGCGTTTTGGTCCCAGTATTACGATCGCCGGGGCGAAAATCGGGCCGCCCGCCACCACTACGAGCGGATTGTGACGGACTACGCCGATACGCCGCTGGCCGCCCGGGCCCAGGAGCGGATCGTCAAGATTGCGGACCAGCCGCCGGTGCCGCCGCAGCGGGCCGCGTGGCTGGTGAACCTGCTCCCCGAGCCCGACAAGGTCAAGCCGCTGCTAGAGGCGACTGAACAAGAACGCCTTGCCGAAGCACAGCGAGCATCGGGCGAGCGGAATGCAAGCATCCAGGAAGATTTGGATTCCGGCAAGGAACCGTCGATGGCGGGTGAAATGATCAGCAACTTTTTGGACCGCTGAAGCAGTCAGCGCATGCGAACCATCAATCTGCAATTTGCAATGATCAATTCGCAATTTGCAATCGTCCGCCGAACATTGCAAATTGCCCATTGCAAATTGCAAATTGCAAATTGGACTACTGTCGGCTCTGCCCACTCCGCACTCCGCACTCCGCACTCCCCACTCGCCTCCATTTTCCTGTCCTCCATTTTCCTGTTGCTCCTCCCCGGCTGTGCCTCCTACCAGTTCGGCAACCGCTCGCTCTACCGCCCCGACATCCGCACGATTCACGTCCCAATCGCCGAGTCCGACAGCTTCCGCCGCAACTTGGGCGAACGGCTCACGGAACAGATCGTGAAGGAAATCGAGCTGCGAACGCCGTACAAGGTGGTGGGGGCCGCCGAAGCCGACAGCGTCCTTGCGGCCCGCATCATTTCCGACAGCAAGAAGGTCCTCTCCGAGAACGCCTTCGACGAGCCGCGCGACATCGAGACCGATTTCTTCGTCCAGGTGAGCTGGGTCGACCGCCGCGGCGACATCATCATGAGCCACAACGATATCCCGGTGCAGCCGCTCTTGCTCAACGTCAGCCAGACGGCGAGCTTCGTGCCCGAAGCGGGCCAGTCGCTGGCCACGGCCCATCAAGAGGCGATCCGCCGCCTGGCCGAGCAGATCATTGGGCAGATGGAATTGGCGTGGTAAGTGGATTTAGGATTTCAGATTTAGGATTTCAGATTTCAGATTTGCGATTTGTTGCCTGGGTACTCCGTACTGAGTACTTCGTACTGAGAGGCTGTGAATGAATCCCGTAGCGGAACTCGCCAGAGTTCCGAATCCGCGGAAAAACCTGAAGTCTGGCGACTTCAGCTACGAAAGATTCACAAC
>JAKEHX010000134.1 GCA_022614795.1 Planctomycetaceae bacterium
ACTACTCTCAAAGGGAGCTACCAATTCAAGAGCCCGCCGTTTGCTGAAGACTACACGCAAGGAGACGGGATGTACTTTCCTTCCGAAGCTGGAGTAGACGCCATAGGGCTGATCCGCGACGACCACGGTGAGGGGCTCAGGCTCGCTGCCACGCGGGCTTCCGCCACCGAAGTCTGCAAGCAGCGCTATTGGTATGTGCTCACGGACGGGTTCAACTACTGGGTCGATGCGTCTTGGGGTTACGGAGAAGGCATGGTGATCGAGACTATCCAATGGGCCGGCGATCCGCGCGGAAGGAAGACCTTTGTCGAACGCACGATTGAGTACAAAGTGCATCACGACGGCGGGAGCTGGAAGTACGAGATCAACAAGGCGATTGACGCAGCACCGGTAGTGATCACCATTCCGAATTCTGGCGCATGGGTGGCGCAGTGAAGACATGAATGAACTGTGAATATGGTTGAACAAATCCAAATGCCCGGGCAGGAAGGAGGCCTCGGCCGTCAAGAGGGCCGCAATCGGTTCCAATTCAGCGTGCTTGACGTCGCTATGCTTTTCGCCCTGCATGCCGCCGTGATTAACGGCACGATGGAACTGTATCGTTCCGCGGGGACAGCACGTGATCCCGTTCGTGGGGGTCTTCGACAAATCGGAGCTAAAAGTGAGGGTGGTAAAATTGGAAAGACGCCAAAGTCCATACCCCCAGCACCCCCACCGGCCCCGGTCGTCACTGTGATTGGCGGGAGGGGCTTCACGGCGTTCTGGTTCCGCAGGTTCGCCGCCTGCGTGATCGTCGGCTCGTTGGCAATCGTGATCTCGTTTTTCGGCACCGCAGTCGTACTAAAGAATGCCAGTCAGTGCGTGCGCCGTTCTGTGCCCCGGTTGGCGGCGGCGATTGTCTCTCTGCTATTCCTCGCCGCCTTATCCGAACTTACGTATATCCAACATAACCCGGAAACGCCAGATTCATCCCGCGATTCATGCCGCCTGGTGGGCGATGGGGCCAGCAATTGCGGTGGTCTGTATAATCGTGGCCATCGCAATCGCGCAAGTTCGCAGCGTGTTCCTCCATCACCGTAGCTAAGATTGGCTAAGAAACTGAGCGCGACCAAATCTTGACAAATTGCGCCCTCTCCATTGTATCAGGATGGCTGCCGGAACTTGACCTGGATGCGGCGGCGCGCGATACAGTCTCCGATGCCGATACACGCGGAAAGCGCCGTAAGCCAACCGACGAAAGTCCAAAGTCTTAAAGCGGCGACAAGTCGCCGCACTCCAAATGCGCTGCCGCGATCGCGGCGGTTGTCGCTTGTTGGGGGACTGGTGCTGCTGGCCGGGCTGGCCATTTTCAATCTGTTTGGCAGAACCGTCGTCGAGGCCGACATTGTGCCGGGCGTCGGCAACGCACCTTCGCAGCTTGTCCAGTCGCGCCAGTCGCATTTGGGCTGGCCCTGGCCTTGCTTGCGGCTGGTCAGTGAGCGGGCGTGGCCGCTAGCGCATTTGCAGGACGGCGTGCGCTGGACTTCGGCGCCCGCTGCAATGGGAAATGTGCTCGTGGCCGCCGCCCTGGCACTGATCGGCGGGTGGCTATTGGGCCAGCGAGCCGCGAGCCGGAAGAGGTGGTGGCAGTTTGGCCTGCTCGACCTGGCGCTCGCCATGACTGTGATCGCGCTGGCCGTGGGTTTTGGCTATTTGCCGGCCGAGAGACACCGGAAGGAGGCCAGGCTGGTCGCCGATCTGGAGTGGAGCGCTGCGCCAAATCCGTATTGGGATATAGTCACTGGAAAATATTTGGACCGGCCGACTGTGGTCTGGCAGCCCGGCGCGGTCGATTGGCTGCGCCAGGTTTTTGCCGAGCGCTGGGTGCCAGAAACCTCGCACGTCGTGGCAGTCCAGCTCAAAGGGGCCAGTGTCCGGAAGCTCGTCGGGCTGCGCGGCCTTCGCGTCGTTCGACTCGACGGGCAAGTGAGCGACGCAGAGTTGAACCTGCTCGCTCAATTGCCCGATCTGGAAACGCTGGACATCTCCGAGTGCGAGCTCCGCAAGGACCACGGCAGCTGGCTCGAACCGCCCCGCTATGATCTCGAATACAACTTGCGGCTGCCGGGGCTAAAGCGGCTGTATTGCCAGAACAACGTCTTACAGGGAAGCGACCTGGCCGACTTCGCCGGGCTGGAGGAGCTGTACCTGCGAGGCAGCCGGTTGGATGGCGACTCGCTTGCGGCAATTCGGCGGCTGGCGCGGCTGCGGGTGCTCGACCTGCGTGGCACGAAGCTCGACGACCAGGGGCTGGCAACGCTCGCAGAAGTCAAAACATTGGAGCAACTGGATATCCGCGAGACGAAGGTTACGCCCGAAGGCTATCAGCGGTTTACGGCGGCCCGGCCAGACTGTGCCGTCCAGTACTAATCTCTCACTGGATAAGCTAGCAGGTCTGATTCCTTCAAGATTGAACGATTCCGTGCCGATAATCCGCCTTGTGCCGAGCGGGCAAGCTGGGGAAACTCTGCGGCCCGCGAAGTAGTAGGCACACTCCGTGTGCCGTTGGAAGCGGGAATCGCCATGCCACGGCAATCGGATGCGACGGCACACGGAGTGTGCCTACTACTTGCCAGACAAGGAACGTCAACATGCTGCGAATGGATTCGCTAATTGCGCTGCCCGGCTTGCTGGCGCTGGCCGCCTGCTTTTCCACCGGCTGCGCGCTCTTTCAGCCGAAGCCGACGACCGAGCTGACCGCCCAGGTGAAGCCCAACGGCGTGGAGGACGGCAAGGTAGAGGCGCCTCCGGGCAACTTCACGGTCGAGGTGCGGCCCGCCAAGGGAAAGCCGATTGCCAAGGAGCAGCCGCTGGCCGGCCCGCTGTCGGTTCAGGAAGCCCTGGAGCACACCAAGGCCAACAAGAAGTTCAAGCGGTTCAACTTGCAACTGCACCGCCCGCTGCCCGACGGCCGCGTGCACTCGATGATCCTCCAGTATGACCGCGCAGCCAAGATGGTCGATCCGGAGTACGACTATTCGATCCAGTCCGGCGACCGCGTGATCGTCATCGAAGACACGACGACGATGCTGGACGATTTCATGAAGCAGATGTCGATGCCCTTCGGCGGCCCGAACCGGTTTACGGGGAAAGACAAAAAGACGAAGTATCGGTTTGAGGGGTAGCCACGAAAAGGCGATCACCCATCATCGCCGCAAATCTTGGGCGGCAATTCTGCTGGCGTAGATTGCGGCGACGCCGGAGAGGACGGTTCGCGCGAAGCGGTAGCCATCTGTCGCTTGTGGGCCTGCCACTCGGCCCGCGTGATGCCGCAGACGATCAGGTCTTCGTAGCGGCCGAATTTGCGGCGGTGACGGCGCAAGAGCCCCTCCTGGATCATTCCCAGCTTGGCCAGCACGCGGCCGCTCGCCGGATTGCGGGCCATGTAGTTCGCGTAAACCCGCTCCAGGTCGAGCTTGTCGAAGCCGAAGCCCACCACCGCCCGGGCGGCCTCGGTGCAGTAGCCGTTGTTCCAATACGGCTTGCCGACCCAGTAGCCCATTTCGGCGTGGTTATCGACCGGGTTGAGCGTCAGGCGGATCGTTCCCAGCAGCAGCCCGCCATCCAGGACAATTCCCCAATTGATCATCTCGGCCTTGGCATATAGCTCCGGCAGGCTGCCGATCCAGTGCTCAGCCATGCCCGGCGGATACGGATGCGGAATCAGCCGCGTCGTCGAAGCGATGTCCTTCTCGCCGGCCAGCCGCTCGACCGTGGGCGCGTCGTCCAGCGCCAGCGGCCGCAGCACGAGCCGCTGGGTCTTGAGCAGCGGCTGCTCGGGGGCGAGCTTGCGGGTGAGAGCGGGGGTCAGGTTCAAGCGAAGGGAGTCGGAATTGGGGGCCAGGAATCAGGAGCCAGGAGCCACTACCAATGACAAGTGACCAATGACAAGTGACTACTCCGCCGAAAGAACTTCCATCTCCAGCCGTCCAAACACATTGACCACCGGCAGCATTGTGGTCAGTCCGGAGCCGGTGCTGAGGTCGGAATCGCCCAGCTTGATGTGGTCGGCGCCGATGCCGCCCCGGCCGAGCGTGCCGTCGAGCGGGATCCAGCGGTCGCCGATCCATACCTCGTTCCACATGTGAAAGGCGAAGCCCTGCTGCGGCGGGTAATAAACGAGGCCAAAAGCCGCACGAGCGGGGATCTTCCGCACCCGGCAGAGCGCGGCCAGGAGCATGGCATGCTCCGTGCAGTCTCCTTCCAGCGACTGGGCCACTTCCGCGGCTGTCGCGAAAGCCTGCGAATAGTTCTTCTTCTTGATCGTCGCGGCGACGTACTTTTCGAGAGCAACCGCGGTCGCCCACGCGTCGTCCGACATCGGGGCAGCTTTCGCCGCCATTTCGACAATCTTCGGATCGTCGCTTTGGATCATGTTGCTGGCGGCGAGGTCTGCATCAGTCGGCTTGACGATCTCCACGTCGATCGTCTTGGGGACTTGCGGCCTGACCGCCTGCACGAGCAGCTCCAAAGACTGCTCGCCGTCTTTCAGCACCCGCTGCGATAGGTATTCGGGAAACACGCCCCGAATCTTGCCGGTCTTGGCGGTGGCCCGATAGACGACGCGCTTGGTCGTGAGCGGATTGGGCAATCTGCCGCGCAGTTTGACAACCGATGCAACGAGCAAGTCCAAATCTCCTCCCGTGAGTTTTTGAAGGGCGTCGGCCCTGGTCGTCCGAACGGTTTCCTGCCCAATCGACGGCATCAGCGACTTCAGCGTCTCCCCTTGGTCGCTAAGCCACAGCGTTGTTTCCATCTTCTGGCCTCCCAGATCGATGACGCTGTCCACTTTGAGCAGCTTCTGGTCGCCTGTCGGCAGCTTGACGGTCTCGTAGCCTGCTGCGGCCAACTCGGTCGTGCCAACGACATTCAGAACGGGTACCAGGCCAGAAACCGTCCGCTTTTCGCCGGGCTTCAGCGGCTTGTGCTTGAGAGACTGCTCCACGGCAAAATAGCCGCCGCTGCCAGCCGGCCAAGGGATCGTCTGCGACTGGGTCTTACCGAGGGTCGTCGTTTCGATGATCAGTTTCTGCCCCTCTACCCGCCCTTTCGAGACCATATCGGCCGGGCCCATTTTCATCCGGCTTTCGCAGCGGACGACCTCGCCGCCAGGCGTTTCCCAAGTCGTAAGCAACATCTCTTGGACGATCGTTTGTCCGTCCCGTTTGAGCTTCATCTGGGTCGCCCCTTGTGTCCGGCGAAGCGTCTGGCCCCCTTCCTCGACTGTGGCGACCGTCATGTGGGCGTATCCCACACGGGTTCCCTGGATGGAATAGGCATCCCACGTTTCCTCGGCGAGCTGGCCGCCGTCGGCCGGTTCCGCGAGCGGCTCAATCGCTGCGGTCGCTGGCGCCGGCAGTTCCGGCCCAGCCAGCGGCCGCGGCGAACCCGGCGGCTCTTCCGCCGGCGGGTCGATCCGTGAAGTCGTTTGCTGCGTAACGACCTGAGGCGGCGGCTGGGACGCTTCGCAGCCTGCCAGCAGGGCCAGTGCCAGCAACTCCACTGTCAGCAAATTCGCTGCCAGCAACTCCACCGTCAGCAACCGGGCCGTTTGCATCTGGAAAAAACTCCCCGACGAGTTCCGGCGCAGGCAATTGCCGGTTTGCATTTGCAATTTGTCGATTTGTATCCGCTCGGTTGAGTATATCAGATCGACTCATCGCAGCCGCCGGCAGTGTGGGACAGGTTTGCAACCAGACATGCAGGTCACGAAGCTGCCGGCAAACTTTCACCCTTAGGCACGCCTGTCCCGCGCGCGTTGGTTTTCGCGTCAAACTCACTGCCGCCGAGTGGCTCCCAAGAGACGTTGGGTTAGAGTTGCCGGGCCGCGTCTTGTCACTTGTCACTTGTCATTTGTCATCTGTCGCGGTCGAAAAAAACAAGTGACGAATGACCAGTGACTAATGAGCAATGTCAGTGACCCCTATACCGCCTGTGCCGACTTTACCGCCGGCTTGCCGCCGCCTTTGCACGCGGGGGAATCCAGTCCTCGAAACTGACAATTTCGTGACCTAGGTTTGCTCAGAATTCCCGGTTTTCGACCCCTCCCACACAATTCGCCGCCCGGCACCGCGACCCGAGGTCAACGATGGGCTTCCTGAAAAAGTTCTTCCGAGGCACCCTCCACGAAGGAGGACAAGTTGCTCCGACCCAGAGCAGCTTCGAGATGCTCAGCGAAGAGCAGTTGGAGGCC
>JAKEHX010000135.1 GCA_022614795.1 Planctomycetaceae bacterium
AGGCCCGGCGCCGGTGATGATGTCGCTCACTCCATCGTTATTTACGTCGCCCGCCGCCACGCGCACGCCGCCGGAAAAGCTCGGATCGTAGGCCAAGAAGCTCTTCGCTTCCGCATTGGTCCCGCCGTCGAACGCCTTCACGTGCGGCCCGGCACTAGGCCCCGCGCCGACGATCAGGTCGGCCAGTCCGTCGCGCCGGGGCTGGGGCATGTTGAAAGCCACGCGATCGTGCCCCGCGCCGGTGTCGATGCGGACCGTTTGCTCGATCTCTGGGGCAGTCAATTCGGAGCGGAGCTGCACCACGTCGTGGCCGTCGCCGGTCATCACATCAACCTGGAGCTGCTCGACTTTGCCGGAGAAGTCCAGGTCCACTTGGTCGTCGCCGCTGCCGCAGGTGACCACGACGGAACCTAAGGTGAGCAGGGGCACTGGCGTGGGGTTCACTTCCGGTTGAACCAGCTCCATCAACGCCTTGACGGCATCGGCCCCGCCGCCCGTGTCGATGTTGACCGAAGTATCTGTGTTCCCGCCGGCGGTCCGGGCTGTGACGTTGACTTGATCGTCTCCACCTCCGCTGTCGATGGTAAGTCGCTCATCCAGCAGGTCGGCGGCCGCTTCTACATTGACGTCCAGGATGTCGTTCCCCAGGCCGCCTAGGTACACACAATCGCCATCGTACGTCTCCGAATCAGTCTCGCCGGTCTCACCATAAGACTCTATGGGGCGGTCGGGGCGCTCGCGTGCGAAAAGCAGATCATCACCCGCTCCGAGGTCCACCCGCACCTTCTGAATCACATGATCGGCCGCCGTTTCGAGGTTCACGGTTACCTCGTCGTCGCCCAGGCCGCCAAGCACGGTAACATCACTCGTATGAAACGTCGTGCGTCGCTCGTCGAGATCACGGTCCGCACTGGAGGTATAAAAAAGCAAATCGTCACCCCCTCCGAGGTCCGTCCGCACCTTCTGAATTACATGATCGGCGGCCGTTTCGAGGTTTACGGTCACTTCGTCGTCGCCCAGGCCAGTGTCCCAGTCCACGTCGATCTCGATGTCGCCGGTGCTGCGCGCAAGGAGCGCGTCGAGCTGGATCTCGTCTCGCCCGGTGCTGCCGACTAACGTCGAGTAGAGACGTGCCTCAGATGCCTCGCGTGCGGCCGCGATCGTCATTCTGGCGTTCTGTTCACTGACCGATTTCTGCGCCTCGGCTGAGATGCTGTTCCACAGGGCTCCGATCACGATTGGCGCTTGCGCATCTCCGTGCTCGAAGTCCACGATCACCTGGTCGATGCCGCCGCCGGGCGCCAGGTTGAATTCCACAGCGGCAGGAGGCGCATTGGGGACCGTGACTCGCTCGGAGTAGGCCACGGTGATCGTGTCGTCGCCGATGCCGGCATCGACCTCCACGTGAAAGGCGCTTGGCGCGACAACGGGACCAGCCTGATCGACGGCGGCCGTGACGCGAATTTCATCGTTGCCGGCCCCGGTATCGATTTGCAGCGAGGACTCCCGGCCGACAACCGGCTTGTACTCCACTTGGACCCGATCGTTCTCTCTGCCGGTGTCGATATGGAGGTCGAGGCTGCTTTCCGGCACTGGCGCAAGATTGACGAGGATCGAGTCGGCCGTCGCACCGGTGGTCAGATCGATGGCCAAATTCGGCCCGTTGATGCCGATGGCAGCGTCGGTCTTGGCGTGCCCGGCGCGGTCGTTCTGGATCGCCTGACGCATCGAGACTGCGCCCAACGGGAAGAGCGTCAATAGCGCGAGCTGACCCACGCCCGTGACGAAAATCGCCGTCAGGACCTCGACCAGCGTGACCTGCGGCACAATGTCCTTGGGGGGCGGAGCGAGCAGCGAGCTGAACACATCGATCACGACCGAATCGACCCCCGAACCGGCATCGACACGAATGTCGGCCGGCACTTCGCGGGCTGGTCCGGGCGGGAAGTTGGCGCCGGCGACAAACCGGATATCGGCCTGGTCGTTGCCGCGGTCCAAATCGACGTGCAGGATGTCCGGCAGCAAGTCCATCTGCGCATCGACGATGTCGTTGCCCAGGCCGGTCTCAATCGTCCAATCGACATCCGACAGCCGAGCGGTCAATTCGCGCATCACGATCTGATCGTTGCCGCCGCGCGAATCGAAGTTGATCGCCTCAGTGTTGGCGATCGACCACTCTGCGATCAGCACATTCGTGGCCAGATCTGTCACACGGATGAGTGGGTCGGGCTGCTCTTGGAGACGGACTCCGAGGATTTCGATCAGCTCGGGAGTGTCGGTGGTGGTCAGCGCAAACTTGTCGTCGCCGTCGCCGCCGTCATAGTTGTAGCCTGATTTCGGTCCGGCCGGCTCGGGGACGGTTACATCTCCGGCGATGCTATCGTCGCCCTCCTGGCCGAAGTGGTGCTGGGCCACACCGGAGGTCGGCTGGATGTTAAACTCGTCGTCGCCGTCGCCGGCCTTGGTGGTCAGAGTCTCGACTCCCGTCCCGGCGATGCTGGCCACGAAGATCTCCCGGGCCAGGAGCACCGACAGTTGGGCCTCGAACTGGCTTACTTCGCCTGGTCCGACTTCGAACCGCTCGGCGAGCCCGGTGCCGACAATTTGTACTTCGTCGAAGCCGTCCGGGCCGCCCTCAATTCTGGCGGGGATTCGTCCTTGCTGGCTGAGGCCCAGTGCGCGATCTGGCGTGTCGATCAGCGAGAACAGCCGATACAGCCGGTGACTCTGCCGCGTGTCGCCCTGCTGACCGGAGAGCATGAACTCAACTCCTGGCGGTGTGGGGAGCGCCATCTCGATCACATCGTCCCCGCCGCCGGACTCTACGCTGACCTGCTCCGTGCCGACGACGATGCCCTGAAACCTGACGAGGTTGCTGGCTGAATCAGTCACCCGGATCTGCCGATCCTCAACCGGTGTGGACGGCACGTCGAGGATTTCAATGAGTTCCGCGTCCGTGGTGGCGGCGAGTTGGAATTCGTCGTCGCCATCGCCGCCGTCAAAATCATGGAAGGACCCGGGACCTCCGGAGTCAGATATGACCTCTATGTGCGCATACAACACACCATCATTGCCACCCTGGCCGAACAGGTGCAACGCCGCCGCGAAGCCGAGCGTTACGTCGAACACGTCGTCGTTGTCCCCGGCCTTGATGGCGATGTCCTGGGCATCCACGACCATACTCGCCAGGGGCGTGCCGGTGGCGATGTCGGTCACATTGATTTCGACGATCTCGCGCTCGGTCGTCCACGTAACGCGGAACCGCTCACGACCCAGGCCGCCAATGAACTGCGCCGAATGCAATCCGAAGGCCTGAAAGAGCCCGCCGCTGGGTAAGGGCGTCTGAGCCGATTCAAACAAGATGTACTTGAGGTCTGCCCCGTCGGCCGAGATGTAATACTCGATCCCGTTGAGCGAGCCGTCGTGGTTATCGACGTTGATTTTGTCGCCCGCAGCGACAGTGGTGACTTCCACCAGCTCGATCCCCTCGTGGGCAATCTCGATCGACTCGATGGCGACTTCATTGCCTGTGCCCTTGAGGTCCGGGCCCTCCCACTTGGTGATCCAGGCGTCGCGCCCGCCGCCGCTGAGCTCGAACTTTTCGGCAAATTGAGTGCCCATTAAAGTGAGCCTATCGCCGCCGCTCAGGCCATCGTCCTCGACGCGGACTGCGCCAAACAGGCGGCCGAAGCGGATGTTGAATGTGTCGGCATCCCCTTGGCCGTGGAGGACCAATCGCTCGGCAGGCGAGGCCAGAACATGAAACGCATCCACGGCCCCGCCCCAGAAATCAACGATCTCGGGCAGGCTGCCGCCATTGGCGTCCTTCAAGGCCGAAGCGCCCAGGGACTGTTCGGCGTCGAACGTCGTGCCGTGGCGACCCGCTCCGGAAAACACCTGGATCGATCGAACGCCGGTAAACGGTCCGCTCGGCTCGCCATCGCAGGTAACGTGGAATCCGTCACTGTCGAGAAAGACCGCGATCGTGTTGTCGGCATCGTCGCCGAGAACCGTCAGCGCTCCGTTTTCAAACATGACCTCACAGGCCAGCGGGCGGCGGGGCTCGAGCATTTCGACCAGGGGACGCAAGAAGTCGCGACGGCGGCGGAGGCGCGTGTTCATGGGCGGACTCCGAAGGAAGGGAGAAAGCGGGTCCAGCGCTCCCTGCTAGGGAGCATTGTCGTTGCCGCTGGAAGAGGCGTCAAAGAATTGGCGGATCAGGGCTAGGGCTGGCCGGGAGCCAGGCGCCAGAAGCCCGCGAGGTCAATTTGCAATGTTCAATGGCCAATTTGCAATCGTCCGGCCCAGCGAGATTGCAAATTGAACATTGCAAATTGGGCATTGCAAACGCCGTCCTCTGTCTCCTAACTCCAATCCCGATTTGGCTTTAGCACTTGCCGCCACCGAGCCGATAATCATGCCACGCAATCCATCAAAAGATTGACATTCGACTTGACGGCTCGCTATATTACGCGAAGCAGAAAAGCCAGGTAAAACGCGCCGTGGCGATGGGCCGAACCAGGCCGCATCGACCGTGCGTGTTATCCTGGCGTTTGCTCCCACCACCCTCGCCCCGCCTAACGACCGACCAGCGCAGGAGCCTCACCGATGACAATGATTGCCATTCCTGGCCAGCCCGGCAAAGACGTCTGCGATCGCCATCTGGGCGTCACTCGCCGCGACATTCTCCGCGTGGGCGGTTCGGCAATGCTGGGAATCACGCTGCCGCAACTTTTCCGTCTGCAAAGTGCTCAAGCGAATAACGCTCAGATCGGCAGCGGCCCCGGTTGGGGGAAGGCTAAGAGCGTAATTATGGTCTATCTCCAAGGCGGGCCGAGCCATCTTGACCTCTGGGACCCGAAAGAGAACGTGCCGGACAACGTGCGGAGCGTCTTCAAGAAGATTCCCAGCAAAGTGCCAGGGATGGAGACGACCGAGCTGTTGCCCAAGCTCGCTGCCGCGACCGACAAGTTCACGTTCATCCGCTCGATGAGCTACACGCCGGTCGGACTCTTTAACCACACGGCTGCCATCTACCAGATTCACACCGGCTACACGGCCGACAAGGTCAGCCCGTCGGGCCAGCTCGAGCCGCCGACTCCCAAGGACTTCCCCACGTTCGGCTCGAACATCGTGCGCCTCAAGCCGCCGGAAGTCCCGATGCTGCCGTTCGTGATGATGCCGCGGCCGCTTCAGGAGAGCAACGTGGTGAATAAGGCGGGGACGGCCGGCTTTTTGGGCCGGGCGTACGACCCGTATTACCTGTTCCCGCCCGGCGACGACATGGACATGGCCAAGATGGACCGCATCAAGGTCGATGACCTGACGCTGCGGCCCGAGGTGAGCGAGTCGCGGCTGGACCGCCGGGCCCGCCTCCGCGACTTGATCAACGAGGGAATGCCGCAGATCGACAAGGCGGTGGCCAAGTACGACCTCGACAAATACTACGACTCGGCCCTGAGCCTGATCATGTCGGGCCGGGCCCGCGAGGCGTTCTCGCTGTCGAAGGAAAGCGATGAAATGCGGGAGCGCTACGGCCGCAACACGTTCGGCCAGTCGTGCCTCCTCGCACGCCGCCTGGTCGAGGCGGGGACGCGCGTGGTCGAGGTGATCTGGCCCAAGGTCGCCAACAGCGACAACCACTCGTGGGACGTGCACACGGGCCTGACCGACCGCATGAAGAAGCAGTCGGCCCCGATGCTCGACGGCGGCCTCTCGGCCCTGATCACCGATCTGGACGAGCGGGGCCTGTTGGACGAGACGCTGGTCGTGGCCCTGGGCGAATTCGGCCGCAGCCCGCAGCGCGGCGTTTCGACCAGCGGCAACGGCAACAGCGACGACGGCCGCGACCACTGGCCCTATTGCTACACGGCCGTCATGGCCGGGGCGGGCGTCAAGCGCGGCTTCGTCTATGGCAAGAGCGACGCGACCGGCTCGGCTCCGCTGGAGAACCCGACGCACCCGATCGACGTGGTGGCCACGATCTATCACGCGGTGGGCATCAACCCGGCGACGATCGTCTATAACCACCTGAACCAGCCCCGCGAGTTGGTGAAGGCGGAGCCCGTCTCGAAGGTGTTTGCGTAATGTAGGCCCCCCGGAGGGACCAGTAGTACCATCGGCGCCGCCTCACAAATTCTTAGCCGGGACCAAACTTGGTCCCGGTTTTTTGTTGCGTCGTCGCACGGAGTGACCATGACCGATCGCCAGCGACGAACCAGAATTGGACTCTTGATCGGGGCACACGTGCTGCTGGGTCTTATCACCGTGATCGTCGCGCTGCTCTATCCCACATTAAAGGTTTCGTTGTGGTCGTCCATAGCGTACCTGGGTTTGAATTACAGCCATGTACTACTCCTAGGTTTATGGCTGGGACTGGCAGCGGCGCGCTGGTGGATCAAGCTTGCAAGTCTGGTGGCTGGCCTGACGTGGCTGGAATGCCTCGTACTGGCTCCCTTCCCCCGACCACCACCACCACCTGACATCCTTTTGGGTCTGCTGGCTGTCGTTGGTATCCCTGTGCTCGTCGTCGCCGGCAGCGCGGCGCTGTGTCGGCGGCTGCTGGCCAGGATCGAATTGCGCAACGAATGGAAACCTCGCCCCGTTTCCGAGGAGGCACAGTACTCGCTGAGGTCGCTCGTCTGCCTGATGGTGATTATCGCGGCTCTTCTGGCGCTCGGACGAGTATTTCATTGGATTGCCCCAGCGACATCGAACGTGGAAATCTTTGCCATGCTCTTGATTGCACCGGTGTTTGGGCTGACCGCTCTACTCGCAGCTGGAATGCTGACGTGGGCCGCTCTGGGACAGGGTCGGGTCCTCGTTCGAGTGCCAACCATGCTTGTCGGCATGGCACTGCTGGGACTGATGCCACCTTACTTTATGGGAGGTCCGGCCTTTCGGTACTACGCCTGGCCGGCATTGATGGTCACCATCGCGGTTTGCACCGCGGGGTCCTTGCTGGTTATCCGCAGTTGCGGATATCGGCTTGTGCGCATTCGATCAGACAGCGAAGCTGACCCCGACCCCACGACACCGCGGACGAGCTGATAATCCGACGACTGGGGCTCGCTTGGAAACACTGGCAATTGCGGTCACAATGGCTTTCGTTGCCACTCGTTTCCGCAATGTGATTTTGGCATGGCCTCATCGTTCGACCCTTACCATAAGTGGCTCGGCATCCCGCCTGAGGAGCAGCCGCCGCATCACTATCGGCTGCTGGGGATCAAGCCGTTCGAGACTGACCCGGATGTGGTCGAAAGTGCTGCCGATCAGCGGATGCGGCATTTGCGGTCGCTAGCGGCCGGCAAGAACGGGGCGCTTTCGCAAAAGCTGCTCAACGAGATCTCAGCCGCCAAGGTCTGCCTGCTCAATGCCGCCCAGCGGGCCGAGTATGACGCGCAGCTCAAGCTGAAACTGGCGCCGGCCAAAGTCGCCGCGAAACC
>JAKEHX010000136.1 GCA_022614795.1 Planctomycetaceae bacterium
AGCTTGGGCTCATCGCCGTGGCAGCCGAAACATTTCTGTTTAAGGAGAGGTTCGATTTGGCGGCGAAAAAGGTCTTCCCCCTTCACCGGCTCGTCAGCCGGCGCCGCGCTGGCGAATGCCGCCGACAGAAGACAAACAGCAAGTCTCACTCGGCCGCGCTTGACCATGGGTCCAATCCTTGAAACAGGATTGTAACACGGAAGTCACTCCGTGCTTTGATTGCGATAGGAACTCACCGCCGAGCATACGGGCTGCGAATGGGGTTTGTCAACCAACGAATGGATGGTTCCCGGGTGGCCCCGGGAGGGTCTTCCCGGGGCTCCCACAGATCCGTACGCGCCTGAGCCGCAGTTCTTTTGTGCACAGAAGTCCATTCGGCCAGGATGACAAGCAGCGCCTCGGAGTTGGCGGGTTGTCACTTCGGCTAAGGCGCCGAGCGGGCCATGAAGATCTCGCCGAACACTGGCAGCACGTCGGGGAAGACGCAGCGTTCGAGATTGCTGGCGGCACGCTCGAGGTCGTCCGGACAAGGAGGTGTGTGAATGGGCCAGTGGATGTCGATGCGGTTGACGCCGGCGCGGAGGCAGCCGCGGGGGACGGCGATGGCATGGGTGCCCCACGTGGCGTGCGCCGGCACGCGCGCAACGTCTACGCCGTTGACGCGCACGATGCTGTGGTCGGGAACCGGCTCGCTGCCGCGGACGCGGCACGTCAGCCTGAGCGTGACGGCCGCCGAGTCATCGCGGATCAAGAAGAAGGTGGACACGGGCGTGCAGGCCTGGTGGTAGGCGCGTGGCAGGGCGGTGGAATGGCCGCTGCGCTCCCAGAAGGTCGCGGCGCGGTAACGCGTGGCCAGCAGGTTGACGTCGTCGCCGACATGCTCGCGGCGGATGTGCTCGCTCAGCCACGGCTCGACCTCGACGCCGGCGTCGCGGAGCGCCCGCTCGATGCAGTCGACGAGGGCGAAATCGGCGAACTTGTCCACGGTGCCGGCGTCCTCGGGCGACAGATAGCGGTCGACGGCGCGCAGCTCGGCGGCACCCAGGTCCTTGATTCTCTCGTAAGAGCGGCACATCCAGTTGGGCGCTCGGCGGATTTGAAAGTCCAGATAGTCGCGCATCACTTCCGCTATGTCTGCGGACGATGCCAGGGCCTCGCGACAGTGGTGCTCGAGCACGGCCTTGTCCTGGCCGTAGTGGGCGTTGTGAATGGCGGCCAGGAAGTGGGACATCGCCAGGCAGCTGGGTGACATCGGCATGTCAACGCGAAGGAAGCGCCCCACAGGCGTGACTGCGCGGCCAAGTCGCGGCGCGAGCTGCGCCGCCGTCGCCGCCATCGCCAGGTGAATGCCCTCGCGCGTCAGATGGCAGTAATCGAGGAACAGCCGGCGATCGGGCAGTTCACCATGCAAATGGTCGGTAAAGACGCGCGACAGATCGACCATTGCCAGGCCGTGCTGGGCCGCCTTGTCGCGCTGCACCGTTTGCACGGCCGATGGACAGAGCGGCGCGTGCCGGATGAATATACCGCAGACGGCGTCGCGAGCAGCCTCAAGAGCCGCACGGGCCTCGGACCGTCGGCCCAGATGAAGCAGGCACTCGCCCAAGAGCGCCTGCGGCGGGCTGCCCGTGCCGCCGTCCAGCTCGATCATTTCGCGCAAGAGCGCCGCGGCATGCTCGTAGCGCTCGTTGGCGAACTCGGCCTGAGCCCGCGCCCACAAACCGAGCCAGACGCGGTTGCCGCCGCCGGTCAGCGTCGGCGCCAAGGCCGCCGCGTCGTTGCGCCACTCGCGCAGGTTCACCTCCGGCACGACCACGACCGCCGGGATGCCGAGCGTCTGCACGGTGGCGGCTAGCAGGTCGAGGACGGCACGGCTAGCGGGCACGAGCACCTGATCGATGAAGGCGCGTTGGCAGGCGGGAAAGCCCCCGGCGCGCAGCGCCGTCGCCAGCAGTTGAAACTCTCGCATCGACAAGTTGACGTTTTCCCAATTGTTGCCGGCGAATAGGACAATCGCATCGGGCTCAAGGGCCGGCGTCTCGAGCAATAGAGGCACCAGCTCGCGAAACGTCAGATCGGTGCGGGCCAGGTCCACGACCTCGAAACTGCCGTCGCCGAGAGCGTCGTTTAGCATGCGCTCCAGGACAAGGGCCGGCGTCAGCCAGGGATCGAAGAGATAGCCGCGGGCTACGGACTCGCCGAGCAGCAGGACGCGCCGCCGCGCCCCTTTGGCAGGAATCTCATCGATATCGGCCCAAAAGCGCCACTGATTCTTGAGCGCCGGATTGCGCGTCCAGGGCGCATGATCGGCGCCGCGCGTCCAGATGCCGACGCGCTGGGGCTGTGCTGATGGCGAAGGCACAACCGCGTCCGCCGCGGGGATAGCGGACGGCGCGACGGCCCGATCCACCGGAGCTGCTTCGCCAGTCACCGTGCGGGAGGCGCCCGACGCCGACAGCAGCACTAGCTTCTGCATCAGCGCCATTACCTGAGTGCCGGCGTCCGAGTCGAGCAGTTCGGCCAGACGTCGCACCAGCGGAATCAACGATGCATCCGGACGGTCGGGCATGCGGCCTCGCTCACAACAGGGTGTAAACAGTGGCGCTGACCGGCGCGGCCGGCGGCGGCGCCGTGCCGCGCAGTCGCGCCAGCCAACTCGCCGGCAGTGCCGCGCGATCAAGGAGCACGTCGTCAATCACTAACGAGTCCATGTCGCTGCGGATGAAACAGAGCAGGGCTTCGAGGGGCGTGCACACGATCGGCTCGCCGCGCAGGTTGAACGACGTGTTCAGCAAGATCGGGCAACCGGTTTGCCGCTCGAACTCCGTGAGCAGGCCGTAAAAACGGGGACAGCTGTCCGCATCGACCGTCTGCACGCGGGCCGAGCGGTCGACATGGGTGATGGCCGGCAGCGCGAGCGGCGAGATGACCTGGGACGTCTCGAGCATGAAGGGCGAGGGATGGTCGAGGTCGAAGTGCTCGCGGGCGCGGTGGGCGAGCACGGCGGGCGCGAACGGGCGAAAGGCCTCGCGCTGCTTGACGGCGGCGTTGATGCGGTCGCGCATGTTCGGGTCGCGCGGGTCGGCGAGAATCGAGCGCGCGCCCAGGGCACGCGGGCCGAGTTCCATGCGGCCGTGACACCAGCCGACTACGGCGCCTTTGGCCAATCGCGCGGCGGTTGCGCGCAGCAGCTCGCTTTCCCTTCCGCGAAAGTCCTGAACCCGGTCCGGGCAATCGCGAAACAGGGCGGCGACGTCGTCGGGCTGGACGCGCGGACCGAGATACACATGCCGAAGCGGCGACGGCGTGGGCCGCTGGTTCGTCAGGCGAATGTGGGCCAGGGCCGCGGCGCCGAGCGAACAGCCGGCGTCGCCCGCGGCGGGCTGAATGAACAGCCGGCGAAACGGACCTTCCCGCAAGATGCGCGCATTGGCGACGCAGTTGAGCGCCACGCCCCCCGCCAGGCACAGGTTGTCCACCGGTACACGCGAATGCAAATAGCGAACCTTGTCGAGCAGGACGTCTTCGAGCACAACCTGCATGCTGCGGGCGACGTCCTCGGCGAACGGCGTCAGCGGCGATTCCGGTTCGCGCGGCGGCTGGCCGAATAGCTCGACCAGCGCCGGCGAGAACATGCGGTCATGCCGCAGAAAGTCGAAATACTTCATGCGGAGTGTAAACTGTCCGCCGGCGCCGACTTCGATTAGCTCGCGCACCTGGTCGACGTAGCGCGGCCGGCCGTACGGCGCCAGGCCCATCACCTTGTATTCGCCCTCGTTGACCTCGAAGCCCAGATACGCCGTGATGGCGCTGTAGAGCATGCCGAGCGAGTCGGGGAAATGGACCTCTTCGAAGATGTCGAGCGACGTGCCGCGGCCGGCGCCGTAGGTGGTGGTGGCCCATTCGCCGACCGCGTCCACCGTGAGAATGGCCGCTTCCTCGAAGCCCGAGAAGTAGAAACTGCTCGCGGCGTGCGCCGGGTGGTGCTCGACAAACTCCAGCCGGCCTTCGTAGCCGAGGACTTCGCGGATGTCGCGCTCCGGACGCCGGGAGTCGAGCTGAAACATCGCCGTCGCGCGCAACGGCACAACATCGGGCAGGCCCATCCAGAGTTGCCGTTCGAGCTTTTTGCGCGGGCTTTCGTAGTAGGCCAGGCAATCGATGTCGGTAATGGTCAGGCCCGCTTCGGCCAGGCAATAGCGGAAGGCGGCGCGGGGAATGTCCGGCTCGTTCTTGCGGCGCGTGAAGCGCTCTTCTTGGGCCGCTGCTACGAGTGCCCCGTCACGCAGCAGGCTGCACGCCGAGTCGTGAAAATGGGCGCTGAGGCCCACGATATTGAGGCTCATCCGCGGTTGGGATTTGGCAACGGTGGCATACTCTCGCACTTAGCTGTTAAGCGGCGAGGCGCCGGAGTATTCCACCGCGTTGTTGGTGAGCGGCTGGTTTCGCGTCAGGCTGTCGGGCCCGGGAATGTCGTTGCCGCCGAACTCGTTGTTGATGCTGTTGAGTACGTTATTAGTGACGTTGTTGAGGACGGTGAGTCGGTTGATTTCTTTGGGATTGTCGTTGGGGCGGTTGAGGATGTTATTGCCGACGACGTTGATCTGGTTGAGAACGTTGCCTTGCACCTGCGTGTCGAAGTGGTTGAGGATGTTGTTGCTGACGTTGTTGATCTGATTCTGGAGGATGTTTTGAACGTCGCCGGGGAGGCCGTTGAAGATCTGGTTGGCGACAACCTCGAGGCGATGTTCCACTTGCCCCGGCAACTGCACGGCGATTCCTTGGCCCTGTTCGGTGCAATTCTCTTGGGACTGCACGCCGGCCATCTCGCCCTGCAGCTCTCCCGGCAGATAGTTGGCAAGTATCTGCAAGAGCGCCGGATTCAGCGCCTGCGCGGCGTTCAACACCTCGCGTGCCTCAAGTTGCTCGACGTGCGGGCGAAAACCGGAATTCGACGCGGCCATGGGCTCGCTCCTTAATTTACCCCGAGGATTCTAAAGCAGCGCTGCCCGAAAAGCAAACAGAATTCCTGCTGAGTCGCGAAGCCACTTGGCTGGAGCGACACCGCCAAACAAAAGTCCTATGGAGTGCGGCGCTTGTCCGCCGCTTTTGTTTTTCATGGTGCGTCGAGCCTTCCTGCTATTCAAAGAAAGCGGCGGTAAAGCGCCGCACTCCAAAGTGTCTAACGTGCGCTCGTGGACACAGGCGACGCTCTTGTATTTCGTGTTTCCACTTTACGTTTTCGTAGCGAATTGTTCGTTTCGCAAATCCGTAGGGTGTTATGGACCTTCAATGGTTGCTGGCGGTCATCGGAACGGTTATCTTCGACGGTCATGAGTGAAGTCACGCGCATCCTGTCCGCCATCGAACAAGGCGACCCGAGTGCCGCCGAGAAACTGTTGCCGTTGGTTTACGACGAGCTGCGCCGACTTGCCGCCCAGAAACTCGCCCACGAGAAGCCGGGGCAGACGCTTCAGGCCACCGCCTTGGTCCATGAGGCGTATGTCCGGCTGGTGGACGCGGACAAAGCCCAGCACTGGAACTGTCGCGGCCATTTCTTTGGTGCCGCTGCCGAAGCCATGCGCCGGATTCTCATCGAAAACGCTCGGCGGAAAAAAGCCGACAAAGCGGGCGGGGGCTGGCAGCGGCACGAACTGCTCGATGCCGAACTCGCGGTGGACACCAGCGGCGACGACCTCTTCGACGTCGATGCGGCGTTGACTCGATTCGCCGCCGTACATCCCCGCGCCGCCCGGCTCATCCATTTGCACTTTTTCCTCGGAACGACCATCGACGAGGCGGCTGCCCATCTAGGGGTCGATCCGCGCACTGCGTATCGCGACTGGACCTACGCACGAGCCTGGCTACGCCGCGAACTTGACCGCGACGTTTGACGCCCAAGCCAAACGTCGAACGAGCGCATTTGCTTTTGTCGACAAATTCGTGTCAGTATTTGCCCGCCGATTTCGCACTGACTTGCGAAGAAAGCCGTGGGCGATCCCGCGAGAGGCGCCGCCATGAGCGAACCAACCTGCGAACAATCGATCTTTCTACAAGCCATCGCCTTAGCAGCGCCGGCCGAGCGGGCGGCGTTTCTCGACGAAGCCTGCCGGGACAAGCCGAAGCTGCGAGCCGATCTCAACGCTCTGCTCGCGGCGCACGACCGGCTGGGCGGCGCCCTGCCGCCTACGGGGGCGGACCTCTCCGGACCGGAAGCCGCCCCTTCAACAGGACTTCCCACTTCGTCGTCTTCCGAAGTTCGCGGCACGATCATCGGCTCCTACAAGCTCATCGAGCAAATCGGCGAAGGCGGCATGGGCACCGTCTGGATGGCCCAGCAGACCGAGCCGGTCAAACGCGTGGTGGCGCTCAAGCTCATCAAGGCCGGCATGGACTCGAAGCAAGTCATCGCCCGCTTCGAGGCCGAGCGTCAAGCACTGGCGCTCATGGAGCACCCCAATATCGCGAAGGTATTGGACGGCGGAACTGTGGGGCAGACATTCTGGTCTGCCGATAGGGCTGCCGGCAGACAAGAATGTCTGCCCCACGTTGGCCGGCCTTACTTCGTCATGGACCTCGTCAAGGGAGTGCCGATCACCAAGTACTGCGACGAGCACCACCTCACCCTCAGGCTGCGGTTGGAACTCTTCATCCCCGTCTGCCACGCCATTCAGCACGCCCACCAGAAAGGCATCATCCACCGCGATCTCAAGCCGTCCAATGTGCTCGTCGCCCTCTACGACGGCAAGCCGGTGCCGAAGGTCATCGACTTCGGCGTGGCCAAGGCGGCCGGGCAGCCGTTGATCGACAAGACCCTTGTCACCGGCTTCGGCAATCTCGTCGGCACGCTCGAGTACATGTCGCCCGAGCAGGCAGAGATCAATCAGCTCGATATCGACACGCGCAGCGACATCTACTCGCCGGGTGTGCTCCTGTACGAGCTGCTGGTCGGCAGCCCGCCGTTCAGCCGCAAGGAGCTGGAGAAGGCCGGCATGCTGGAGATGCTGCGCGTGATCCGCGAGCAGGAGCCGTCGAAGCCGAGCACCAAGCTCAGCTCGTCTGACGCCTTGCCGACACTTTCGGCCAACCGCGGCACGGAACCAGCGAAGCTCACGAAGCTGGTGCGCGGCGAGTTGGACTGGATCGTGATGAAGGCGCTGGAGAAGGACCGCAACCGCCGCTACGAGACGGCCAACGGATTTGCCGCCGACCTGCAGCGTTACCTTGCCGATGAGCCGGTGCTGGCGTGTCCACCGTCGGCGTGGTACCGGCTGCGGAAGTTTGCGCAGCGGAATAAGGGGCCGGTGCTGGCGGCGATGATTCTTCTCGTCATGCTGATTGCCATGTTGGGTTTGGCCCTCGTCAGTAACTACCAGGTCAACAACGCTCTGGCCGATAGGAACGAAGCGTTCACGAAGTTGGAAGAAGAACAAGAGAAAACGGCCGGCGCACTGAGGCGGGAAACGGCTGCTCTGACCAAGCAAACCGAAGCCCTCGGCGCCAAGACCAAGGCACTCGAAGATCTGGGAGTTGCCAAGCAAGAGACGGAGTCCGCCAACGCGACGCTCAAGGAAGCCCTCGAACGTGAGCAGCATGCGGCCTATCAGCATCGGATCGCGCTGGCGCACCGCGAGTGGCTGGCCAATAACCCGGACCGCTCGCTGCAATTGCTGGAGGAGTGCCCCGAGAAGTACCGCCACTGGGAATGGCATTTCCTCTATCGGCTACATCACACGGACCTGCTGACGCTGCCCGATCAGCCCGGGGGTTGGGTCGATGACGTCGTGTACAGCCCCGACGGACGGCTGCTCGCTTCCGCTGGCAGCGTGGCACGGGTGTGGGAGGTCCGCACCGGCCGGTTGCGGTTCACCCTGAGCGGTCACACCCGGCAAATCAAACGCGTGGTCTTCAGCCCCGACGGCCGCCGGCTGGCGACCAGCAGCTTTGACGGCAGCTTGCGGGTCTGGGACGCGGCAACGGGCCGGCAGCTTATGGTGATCGAGAGGCCGAGCGGCTACGTGTCTAACGGCCTGGCCTTCAGTCCCGACAGCCGTCAGATTGCCTGCGACGAGGGCGGACCGAACGGCGCCACCGCCAAGTTCTGGGATGCGGCCACGGGGAAAGAACTCTTCAGCTGGCAAGCCCCGGAACCACCGGCGGGCAAAGCCCCCAACCCCCTCCGAGGCGTTGCCCTGAGCCCGGACGGAAAATACCTGGCGGCATTCGGCCTTACCTCGATCTGGTTGGTGGAGGTACAGACCAAGAAGGCCGTAACATTGAATGTTCCGGGTTACACCATTCTCCGCGTCGTCTTCAGTCGGGACGGCAACCGCTTGGCGGCAGCCGGCGGCAACGGGCAGGTCAGGATGTGGCAGGTCCCCACCGGCAACGTGCTGACGACTATGCACTTTCCGGCGGCGCTCGTCTGGGGATTGGATTTCAGCCCCGAGGGCCGCTGCCTCGCGGTCGCCGGCTCCGACCACACCGTCCAGGTGCTGAGCGCTGCCGATGGGCGGGGGATCATGACGCTGCGTGGCCATGCTAGCGTCGTGCAAGCGGCGGTGTTCAGCCCGAACGGCCGTCAGATTGCTTCCGCCGGGCGCGACGGGACGATTCGCTTTTGGGACGTCACCGCGCCCCAGGAAGGCCCGCGCTTTTCCGGTCCCCCTGGAATCCGAGGGGCCGCCTTCAGCGGCGACAGCCAGCGTCTCACTGCCGTCGCGCCGCGATGTCTGGCGTGGGAGCTGACCACGAGCCGGAATCTCATCGCGCGGGCGTTCGACATCGCGCCAAACGCGCCGGCACTAAGTCCGGACGGCCGCTATCTAGCCGGGACCAACGGAGGCAACCTCTTGCTCTTCGAGGCGACGACGGGCAAGCAACTGTTTGCCGAGCGCGGCGACAAGTTCGTGACGTGCGAATTGGCCTTCAGTCCAGACGCCCGCCTGCTCGCGGAGGGCTCAGTCGACGGATGGGTGAGGGTGAGGGATGCTCAAACGGGCCGCATCCTGCAGTCGCTGCAAGGTCATCAAGGCCGACCTCCTCTTCTGCCGAACGTACGGGTCGCCTTCAGCCCGGACGGCACGCGTCTGGCTTCCGGTGCACACGGGCCGAGCGTGAAAATCTGGGACACAGGGAATTGGAAGGACCTGTTCTCTTTGGAGGGGCACAGTGCCCATGTGCTGTGCCTGACGTTCAGCCACGACAACCGCTGGGTGGCCTCAGGAGGCTATGACAACACGATCTGCGTCTGGGACGCAGCCGCGGGGAAAAAGGCGTTCCATCTCTCCGGCCAGGCGGAC
>JAKEHX010000137.1 GCA_022614795.1 Planctomycetaceae bacterium
GGCTCGGGCGCACTGCGGCGAACTTTGCTGCGCTTGCTGTCGCAGCCGCGGCGGTGATGTCGCCCTGGGCGATTCGGAATCAACGCGAATTCGGCAAGCCGATGCTGACGACGACGCATGGGGGTTACACGCTGTGGCTCGGCAATAACCTGTCGTTCTATAATTGGCTACGAAATGATCGCTCCGGCTTGCCGTGGGATGTCGATCGCGACTTCACGTCAGAGCAGCGCCTCTATGAAACGGCACCGCGGATCGACGTCCTTTTCCGGCTTCGTGATGACCTCAGTTTCTTCAAATTAGCCGAAGAGTTGCGAAATGATCGCTTTCATTTCGATCTCGCTTTCGAGTCCATCGACCGTGACCCTGAGAGCTTTGCGCTCGCGTGCCTCTACCGCATCCGCCAACTTTGGTCGCCCCTGCCGCACAAGCTGACGGCGGATGAATCGATGGAGCGGGCGCTGCTGCGGTATGCCACCGCGGCCTGGTATTGCGGCGTCTATGCGCTGGCCGCGATCGGCATCTGGCGATTGCGGTGGAAGCTTTTCCGCTCGCCGTGGATCTGGGGAGTGCTGCTTTGCCTGACGTTCACCGCAGTGCATACGTTGTACTGGTGCAACCTGCGGATGCGGGCGCCGCTGATGCCGTTTGTGGCGCTGGTGGCGAGTGTAGCCATACCAACCCGAAGCGTAAGCGAGGAATCCGCGACAAAGCGAGATTCAAGCCTCGCTGACGCTTCGGGTTAGTATTACAGGCACTTCCGAATCGCGGCGACAAGGGCATCGGCATCGGCCAGTGGCGCCTCGCTCGATTGCGTCGTGGCCAGGTCCTTGACCTGGCACTTGCCGGCGTCGAATTCGCGCTGGCCGGCGATGATCGCCACGCGAAAGCCGCGGCGGTCGGCATATTGTAGCTGCTGGCCGAGCTTCTTGGGCTCGGGATAAACTTCGACGCCGATTCCTGCCGCGCGAATCGTCGCCGCGAGGCGCAAGTAGTCGTCGAGACGGGCGGCATCGAAAAAGGCGATCAGCACCGGGGCCGGCGTGCGGACCTTGTCGATCATCCCCAGCTCTTCGAGGGCCGCCAGCAGCCGGTCGAGTCCGAGCGAGGCGCCGATGCCGGGGAGCTCCTGCTTGGTAAACAGGCCCGCCAGGTTGTCGTATCGCCCGCCCGAGCAGATGCTGCCGATCGTCGGCAGGTCGGCCAGGAAGGTCTCGAAGATCGCGCCGGTGTAGTAGTCAAGCCCGCGGGCGATCGCCACGTCGAGCAGCAAGGCTGCCTCGGGCACGCCCCCCGCTTTGGCCCCGCGGAGAATCTGCCGCAATCGCTCGACCCCTTCTTCGCCTTGGGCATTGCCGGCTACGAGCGGGCCGAGTTGAGTCAGCACTTCGTCATTGGTTCCCGACAGCTCGGCGAGCTTCAGCACCTGGTCGGCCTGCTCGGGCGTTGCACCTGCTGCGGCAACCATCTCTTCGGCCACTTTCTCGCGACCGATCTTGCCCAGCTTGTCGAGCGCCCGCAAAAGGGCCACGCTCTTGTCCGACAGGCCCAGTTTCGATAGCAGGCCGCTCAAGACGGCGCGATTATTCACGCGGATGGTAAACGGCAGCGGCTTGCCGAACGTCGCACCGATCTGGCTCAACAGCTCATGGATCACGAGGGCCGTTTCGATGTCGGCGGCGACCGACTTCGTGCCGATGGTGTCGAAATCGCACTGCATGAACTCGCGGTAGCGGCCATGCTGCGTGTTCTCACCCCGCCAAACAGTAGCGATGTGGTAGCGTTTGAATGGCAACCCGAGTTCGTTCACGTGCTGGGCGACGAAGCGGGCCAGGGGCACGGTCAGGTCGAACCGCATAGCGACGTGCCTGCCGCCATGATCGTGGAAGTGGTACATCTGCCGGTCGGACTCTTCGCCCCCTTTGCCGGCCAGGATTTCGAAATACTCCAGCGCCGGCGTATCGATGGGGCTGTAGCCGAACGAGCGATAGACGCGCTGAGCCGTCCCAATGAGCCGTTCGCGCGGGATCATCGCCTCGGGCAGGTAGTCGCGAAAGCCCTTGAGGGTGCGGGGTTCGATCATGGCAAGTAGTCCCACACTCCGTGCGGGACAGAAGTCTGGCTGGAGGGTCGGCGTGCAGGAGCCCTTCGGTCACGTCATTTGTAGCACCTGTCCCACACGGAGTGTGGGACTACCGGTGGGACTACGATGACGCTGCCAGGGTTCGCTGCTGGGCAAACTCCGAATCCCTCCTGCCCAGCGCGGCTACTTCTTCCGATGGCGGATGCGCGAACGCATGCGGCGCTTCTTTTGACCCAGCTTGCGGCGTCCCCGACCCGTCTTCTTCACACCCACTGGAGCGGCCCTCGTTCTATGCGGTTGGTAATGCGCCAGATGCTTGCGGCACTTGAGGTTGCGGAAACAGCGTAGTCTAGCGGGCCATCGCCAAAACGGGCAAGTGGTGCTTGTTAATGCACGGTGCATGCGAGGGCGAGGACGACGACGGCGAGCGGGAAGCGCCAGCTTCCCGATAGGATCGCGCTCTAGGGCGACGCCGAACCATCGGGAGGCTCACGCCTCCCGCTCGCCGGGGCTGACGAGGACGAACGGGGCGCGATGCGAGAAACCCTGGCATTGGCGCGAAACATCGGGCATAATTGATCTTCCGCCCGCCCACTTTCGCCTCCGAACCCCGCCTGGAGGTCGTCCACGTGTCTTCTGGATTGCTTACCGGCTGCCGTAGTTGGCTGTTTGCAGCCGCTTTTTGGCCGGCGCTGGCGGCCATTGCCTCGGCCAATGATTCGGTGCCGATTGTTGTCGCTCCCGCGGAAGTCAAGCTCGCCGGCAACTTTACTCGGGTGCAGTTGGTTGTCACCGAGCCGGCGGCTGACGGCAGCGTGACCGAGCGGAGCCAAGACCTGACTGGCCAGGTCGTGTTCGCATCGGCCGATGCGGCGATCGCGACAGTTTCACCCAGCGGCGAGATTCTGGCGGTGAAGGACGGCCAGACCACGATCACGGTCACCCGCGGCGACGCGAAGCGCGACGTTCCCGTATCGGTCAGCGGCGTGGTCGAAAGCCCCGTGGTGAGCTTCACCACCGACATCCGGCCGATCCTCAATAAAGCCGGCTGTGCCATGGCCGCCTGCCACGCCGCCCAGCACGGCAAAGGGGGCTTCAAGCTATCGGTGTTCGGTTTCGAGCCCGAAAAGGACCGCCAGGCGATGGTCCGCGACTCGGTTGCGCGGCGCGTCGATTTCGTCGAGCCCGAGCGGAGCCTCTTGCTGCTCAAGCCGACGATGCAGACGCCGCACGGCGGCGGCAAGCGAATCAGCAAGGGCTCGGTGGAATATCAGGTGATGCTGGCCTGGATTGTCGGCGGAGCACCCGCACCGGCCAAAGAAGATCCTACCGTGACCAGGCTCAGCGTCTTTCCGCCGCGGCGCGTCGGCCAGGTCGGCATGTCGCAGCAGCTGCGAGTGGAAGCAGAATTCAGCGACGGTAAGCGGCGCGACGTGACCGCCTGGGCCAAGTTCGACTCGCTCGACGACGGTGTTGTTTCGGTCACGCCGTCGGGCCTGGTGACGACCGTGGGCAGGGGGCAAGCGCCCGTAATGATCCGCTACGACGGGCAGGCGGAGATTTCGCTGTTCGTGGTTCCCTATGGCGACAAGGTCGAGCTGGCCGGCTGGCAGAATCAGAACTTTGTCGATGAGCTGGCGGCTGCCAAGTTTCGCGAGCTGGGAATCGAGCCTTCGCCGCTGGCAGACGACGCGACGTTTGTCCGCCGGGCCTTTCTCGATTGCGTAGGCACTCTGCCGACACCGGATGAAACGCGCGTCTTCCTCCAATCGACCGATGCCGATAAGCGGACAAAGCTCATCGATCGGCTGCTGGGGCTGACGGGCGACGCGGCCTTGGATACGTACAACGACGCCTATGCCGCCTGGTGGTCGCTCAAGTGGTCGGATTTGCTGCGGAACAACTCCGACGATCTGGGCGAGCAGGGGATGTGGGCGATGCACAACTGGATTCGCGAGTCATTTCGCGTCAACAAGCCGCTCGATCGCTTCGTGCGCGAGCTTGTGACGGCCCGCGGTTCGATTTATACGACGGGGCCGGCGAATTACTACCGCATCCACAAGGACTCGTCGATGCTGGCCGAGGCCACCGCGCAGATATTCCTCGGCGTGCGGCTGGAGTGTGCCAAGTGCCACCATCACCCGTTCGAGAAATACGGCCAGGACGACTACTACGGCATGGCGGCCTTCTTTGCCCGCACGGGGACGAAAAACAGCGAGGAATTCGGCCTCTTCGGCCGCGAGCAGGCAGTGATCGTGCGCGATAGCGGCGACGTTCGGCATCCGCGGACGAATCAGGTGCTCAGTCCCAAGCCCCTCGAGGGGACCGCCGCCGAGCATCCGCTGGACCGGCGGATCGGGCTGGCCGATTGGCTGACGGCCAAGGATAACCCGCTCTTCGCCCGGAGCATCGCCAATCGCTACGCCGGCTTTTTGCTCGGCCGCGGCCTCGTCGAGCCGGTCGATGACATGCGGAGCACGAACCCGGCCAGCAATCCGCCGCTGCTCGATGCGCTGGCCAAACATTTTGTTGACAGCAATTACGACTTGAAGCAACTCGTGCGGGCGATCATGACCTCGCGGCTGTATCAGCTCGATTCGCAGCCGTCCGAGTCCAACGCCGCCGACAGCAAGTTCTTCAGCCACTACGCGGTGAAGCGGCTGGCCGCGGAGCCGCTGATCGACGCGATCGACGCGGTGACGGGGGTGCGGACGAAGTATCCAAATCTGCCGCTGGGAACGCGGGCGATCGAGCTGCCCGACAACGAGTATCCCGACTATTTCCTGAATACGTTCGCCAAGCCGAAACGGGTGAGCGTGTGCGAATGCGAGCGGATGCCCGACCCGACGCTGGCCCAGGCGCTGCATACGCTCAACGGCGATCTCTTGGTGCTCAAGATTCGCGACGCCAAGAGCCGGGTCTCGCAGCTTCTGGCGGCGGGTAAGGAACACGACGAAATCGTCAGCGAGCTGTATCTGGCCGCCCTGAGCCGCGAACCGAGCGATGCGGAGCGCCAGGCCAGCCGCGAGCTATTGGCCGAAGCGCCGAGCCCCGCGGAGCATTACCAGGACCTGCTGTGGGCGCTTTTGAACTCGAAGCAGTTCTTGTTTGTGAGGTAGGAGTGGCGCCGTAGAATAATGAAAGTGGGGTGCTCACAATGACCATCGAACAATTTGAGAATCAGCTGCGGGAGCATTTGCGGCGCACTCCGTTTCTGCCGTTCATTGTGAAGCTGAGCGATGGGCGCACGATCTTCGTTGACGAACCCGCCGTTTCGTTTGGCGGCGGTCGTGCCGGTTTTATTGGCCCCGACGAGTATGTCGAGTTTTTTGACTGTGAACAGGTCGAGAGAATCGAACTGGCGTCGGCGGAGCCAACCACATGACGCCCAAAGCGTTTCAGCGGGCGCTTCGTGGTTTTGCCACTTGCCGTCCCTTCCGGCACTTTTGGATTGAATACAGGAGCGGCGACCGAGGTATCGCATCCAGAAGCGGCGCTCGCACGCGGGACAGTGGTCGTGCATACAGCCCCGAACGGACGCCAGCGACTGTTCGACAGCTCGAGCGTATGCCAGTTGCTTGACGTTGATTCCGAATCGAAAGCTTGACACCAAAGGAATTTTGCAGTGACCGCCAGCGTTCGCATGTTCATCGCGTGCTTGTTAGCAGCTATTGCCGCGCGTGCAGGCCGCGCTGAGACTGCTTACCCCATGCTCATGAGCCTGAGGCCCGCCGCTGTGCAGGTGGGGCAGTCGGCAGAGGTGACGGTCAATGCCCGCTACTCGATGTATGGGGCGTACCAGGTACTGATCAGCGGCGAGGGCGTGACCGGCGAAGTCGTCCATCCGCCGCTGAAGCTCGAGGACCTGGCGAAGAAGCCGACGCTCGACAAGCTGCCGATCCGACTCACGGCTGCGGCCGATGCTCAGCCGGGCGTGCGCGACGTGCGAATCGCCACGCCGCAAGGGGTGAGCACGGTCGGGCAGTTGGTCGTCGTGCGCGATCCCGTCGTGAAGGAGGAGGGTGACAACAACTCGGCCGATAAGGCCCAGCAGGTTTCGCTCCCCGCGGCGCTGTGCGGTGCGATCGAGAAGAACGAAGACGTCGATTTTTTCCGGTTTCATGCCGAGGCGGGGCAGTCGCTAGTGTTTCACGTCCGCTCGGCCCGGCTGGAGGACCGCATCCACGATTTGCAGGAACACAGCGACCCGATCCTCACGCTCCGCACGGCTGCCGGTGCGACGCTCGCCGCCAGCGACAACCACGAGTACCATGCCGATCCGCTCTTGGCTTATCGCTGCGAGCAGGCGGGCGATTACCTGCTGGAGGTCCGCGATGTCCGCTACAAGGGGAATCAATACTGGGAGTATGTGATCGAAGCGAGCGACCGGCCGTTGGTTCAGACGGTGTTCCCGCTGGCAGTGGCCGCTGGACAAAGCGAGCCATTGCAACTGGCGGGGCACAATTTGCCGGGCGACGGCACGGTGAATTTCACGGCGCCCACAGCGCTTGTGCCGGGGATGCATTGGATCGACCTGTCGCTGGGGGAACGAGCCGGCAATCCCGCGGCGATGATCGTGTCGGACCTGCCGCTGGTGCGTGAAATCGACGCGGCCAACGACTCGCCGGACGCCGCGCAAGTGGTGAACTTCCCCGCCGGCATCAATGGTCAGATGGAGCGCGAAGGGGACGTCGATTATTTCGCCTTCGAAGCCAAGAAGGGGGACGCTCTGTCGTTTGAAGTCATCGCGCGGCGGCGGCTCTCGGCCCTCGATTCGCACCTGCGAATCCTCGATTCGCAAGGCAAGCAGCTGGCGCTCGCCGACGACCTCAAGCTCGGCAAGCGGAACCATGCCGATTCCTGGCAGGAGAATTGGGTCGCGCCAACCGACGGGCGGTTCGTCGTCGAAATCCGCGACGTGCACTTGCGGGGCGGGCCGCAGTATCCCTATTTCCTGCAAATCACGCGGAGCCAGCCTTACTTTGAATTGTATCTCGATACCGACAAAACGCAGATCGGCCCCGGTGGCGCAGCTGCCATATTCATCCGCATCGAACGGAAGAACGGATTTACAGGCGAAGTGCATCTCTCGATCGACGGCCTGCCGCATGGAGTGACCGCGTCGTGCGGGCGAATTCTCGCCGATAAGGGGCAGGACGGCTGTATCGTGCTCGAAGCCGACGCTGATGCGCCCCCGAATGCATCCCCTGTCACGATCACCGGTACGGCCCAGCACACGCTGGCGGACGGGCCGGTGCTCAATCTGTCGGCAGTCGCCACCGCGTATCAAGAGACGTACCAGCCGGGCGGCGGCCGCGGGCACTGGCCGGTGGCCAATCACACGGTGGGCGTCAGCGAGTACGGCGATCTGCGAGGCGTGTCGCTCAGCACGTATGAAGTCGTGCTCAAGCCGGGCGAATCGGCGAAGATCGAAGTGACGATCGACCGCAGCCCGGGCGTCACCGCCAACGTGACGCTGGACATGATGATGCGGCACCTCAATTCAAACTACGCGACGACGCTGCCCGCGGGCGTGACGCTCGACGACAAAGAAGCCAAATCGCTGCTCGCCGGCTCGGCAACGCAGGGCTATCTGACGCTGAAGGCGGCCAAGGACGCTCCGCCGGTCGAAGGGCAGCAAGGGGTCGTGCTGGCCCACGTGGCCCTGAACTTCGTGATGAAATGGACCTACGCCAGTCGGCCCGTGCGGATTTCGGTACGGCCGTAGGCCAAGGCGAGCGGGGGGCGTCAGCCCCCTGAGGCGCTCGACCAACGGCGACGATAGTTCGAAGGGTTGCCGCGTGAACCCAATGTGCTAACCTGACCTCTTACAGCAAGGCGAGCATTCGCCGCCCCGACGCGCACCCATAGCTCAATTGGATAGAGCATCGGTCTTCGGAACCGAAGGTTGCAGGTTCGAGTCCTGCTGGGTGTAGTTTGACCGGATAGCGTCACGAGTCCACGACGATGCTTCAGATCAAGGTGGGGGTGCAGCTGGCGAGCCTGGGGCTGCCGCTCAAGCAGGGCCTGCTCACGGCGCGGGAATTGGGGGCCGAGGCGGTCGAGATCGATGCCCGCCACGAGCTGCGGCCCGAGGAGCTCTCGCAGACCGGCGTGCGGCAAGTCCGGAAGCTGCTCGACGATCTCAACCTGCGGGTCAGCTGCCTCAGCTTTCGCACCCGCCGCGGCTATCACGTGGCCGATGACCTGGAGGCGCGGATCGACGCCACCAAGCGGGCCCTGCGGCTGGCGTATGACCTGGGGACGAACGTCGTCGTCAATCATATTGGCCGCGTGCCGGCCGACGACGATGCCGGGCCGCTGGGGACGATGGTCCAGGCCCTGGCCGACCTGGGGCGCTACAGCCAGCGCGTCGGCGCCTTTCTGGCCGCCGAGACCGCTAGCGAAAGCGGCGCGGTCCTGGCGAAGCTGATCGAGCGGCTGCCGCCAGGGTCGATTGGGGTCGATCTCAACCCCGCCCAGTTGATCATCCACGGGCACTCGCCGCTGGACGCGGCGAAGGCGCTGGGGCCGCACGTGATGCACGTCCACGCCAACGACGCCGCTCGGGACGTGTCGGCCGGCCGCGGCATCGAAGTGCAACTCGGCCGCGGCAGCGCTGAGTTTCCGGAGCTGCTCGGGGCGCTCGAGGAGCACCAGTACCGCGGGTACATCACGATCGAGCGGCGCGACTCAACGCGGGCGATTGCGGACGTGCGGCAGGCGATCGAGTTTCTCAGGAACCTATAGGCCGGCCGAATCCTTGCCTTGGTTCTCGTCCTCGTCCTCGGTTCGGCCCAATCGAGGACGAAGGACGAGGACGAAGTGCACGAGGGCCACGATTGATCCGCGCACACTCGCCGTTCATAATTGCCGCAACCTTCGACTCCGCTTTATCCGAAAGGACCGTCATGCTCACCACCCTCTCACGCCGCCGTTTTCTCGCTCTCTCCGCTGCTGCCGCTGCTGGAGCGGCCTGGTTCGATGCGCCGCGCGTGCTCGCCGCGGCGAACCTGGCCGATCCCAAGGATCTCTTCGGCGGGTTTCCCGTCGGCGTGCAAAGCTATTCGCTGCGCCACTTCAATACCGAGGAGGCGATCCGCCACCTGCAAGGGATGGGGGTCCACTACGCGGAGTTTTACGGCAAACATCTCGATCCCAAAGCCGACGACGCCCGGATCGCCGAGGTGCAGGGGCTGCTCAAGGCGGCTGGCATCAAGCTGGCCGGGCATGGCGTCCATGGCTTTTCGAAGAATCACGAGGCGAACAAGTCGCTGTTCGACTTTGCGAAGAAAATCGGCGTGAAGGTGATCACAGCCGACCCGACGCCCGACAGCTTCGAGAGCCTGGACAGGCTGGTCGCCGAATACGACATCCGGATTGCGATCCACAACCACGGCCCGAATCATCGCTACGACAAGCTCGACAGCGTGGTCAAGGCGATTGCCGGGCACGACAAGCGGATCGGGGCGTGCGTCGATTGCGGCCACTATCTCCGCAGCGGCGAGGACCCGGTCAAGTGCGTTCTGACGCTGGGAGACCGCGTGTACGGCGTGCACATCAAGGACGAGAAGGAGACGAACACGCCCAAAAGCGCGAACGTGGTGATCGGCAAGGGACATCTCGACGTGGTGGGCCTGTTCAAGGCCCTGCGGCAGGTGAAGTTCCCCGCCGACGGCGCGCTGTCGCTTGAGTACGAAGCGAACGAGCAGAACCCGATCGACGACATGAAGGCGTGTTTGGAAGTGGCCAAGGAAGCGATTGCCAAGTCGGCTTAAGGGATGGCTTGGGTCGCCGCGGATGAAACGCAGATGACCCAGCGCGGCTCACAATTTGCACTTTGCAATTCCTACTTCGCAATTTGCAATGGATTGCGGCACCGATTGCAAATTCAGTAGTTGAATGTTCGGGGGGTTATCCCGAGTCGACGCAAGGTGTTGTCCCGTCATGGAGTTCGGTCACGCTCGTGGAGGCGATCCA
>JAKEHX010000138.1 GCA_022614795.1 Planctomycetaceae bacterium
GAACTGAAGGCGCCGGAAGTTCGCGAACCTGACCAGTCCGCCGCCGAGGAGAAAACCGCATGACCGCTGCCTTGCTCGATCGCGGCCGGGTCGAGATCAAACTGGCCGACTATGGCGTCGCTCCTGCCACCGCGCTGGCCGACGCCATGCTGCTCTTGAAGGTGCAGGACTATCGCCGCGCCGCTGCCTCGCGCCTTTATCCGCTGGAAGGGGCCGAAATCGCCGAGCGCGTTCCGGCCGCGGAGTTTCACGTCAGCCGAAAGATTGACGGCGAATTTACAGTGCTGGTCGTCCGCCCGGGCGAAGTGTTCACGATCAACCCCGGGGGAACGGTCCGCGTCGGCTTGCCGCTATTGGACGAAGCCGTCAAACTGCTCTCCAAGGCCGGCGTGAAGGAGGCGATGATCGCCGGAGAGCTGTACCAGGCACGGGACGATCGCCGCCCGCGCGTGCAGGACGTCGTCAGCACGGTCGGCCGGCCAACCGCCGTGGCGGAGTTGGGCCAGCTCCGTTTTGCCGCCTTTGATTTGATTTCGCTGGGCGAATCGCCGCCGCCGGCTGCGTTCCGCGACACATGGCAGAAGCTCACGAAGCTGCTCGACTCGGGCACGCGAATTCATCCGGTCGAAGCACAATGGGTGGCCAAGCCGGCGGCCGTGCGCGACTTGTATGCGCAGTGGGTCGAAAAGGAAGGGGCCGAGGGGCTCGTGGCCCGCAGCGACGCGGCCGGCAGCTTCAAGATCAAGCCGCGGCACAACCTCGACGTGGCCGTGATCGGGTTTTCCGAATCGACGGGCGATCGGGCGGGCTTGCTGCACGACATGTTGGTGGCGGTGCTGCGCCGCGAGGGGACATTTCACGTCCTGGGCCGCGTCGGCGGCGGCTTCACCGACGAACAGCGGAAGGAAATGCTCAGCGACCTGAAGGACATGGTGGTGAACAGCGAGTATGCCGAGGTCAGCTCCGATCATGTCGCTTATCAGATGGTGCGGCCCGACTGGGTCGCCGAGATCAGCTGCCTGGACCTCGTTTCCCAGAACACGCGCGGCGGGCCGGTGAGCCGGATGGTGCTCGACTGGCACGCCAACAACGGCCATTCGCTCTATCGCACGCTGCGGCGGATGCCCCTGGCGAGCGTGATCGCGCCGCAATTCGTCCGCCGCCGCGAGGACAAGCAGGTCCAGCCGAGCGACGTGCGGATCGCCCAGCTGGCCGATCTGATCGAGCTGCCGCAGGCCGAGAAGGATTCGCGGCAGCTGGTGCTACCCAAGAGCGAAGTGCTCCGCCGCGAGGTATATGTCAAGGAGCTGAAGGGGGAGATGATGGTCCGCAAGCTGGTCCTGTGGAAAACCAATAAGGAGCAGGTCGCGGACGATTACCCGGCTTACGCCGTGCACCTGACCGACTTCAGCCCCAACCGCAAGGATCCGCTGTCGCGCGACATGCGGATTTCCAGCAGCTTCGAGCAGATTCAGCAGCTCTTTGATCAGCTGAAGACCGAGAACATCACGAAGGGCTGGAACCTGCACGCCCAGTCGAAAGCGGCAGCCACAGCGTCCGCGCCTGTTGCGTCCGCGGCACCGGCAGCAGCTCCCGCCAAAGCGCCCGTTGCCGCACTGGAGCCGCTCGTCGCCGTTGCGGAAAAACCTGAACCCAAGAAGAAGGCCGCCCGCAAGTTCGCGGCCAGCGAGAAAGAAGCCCCTGCTCCAGCCAAGGCGAAGAAAAAGAAATCGGGCTAGCTCTCAATCTGAAATCAGAAATCTGAAATCTGAAATCAGGACGGGGCGTCCAACAGCGCCACGACTTCTTCATTCGAAATGCCTGCCTTGGCGCGCTGCGCTTCCTGGTCGGAGCGGATCATCGGCTCCAAGCGGCTGAAGCTCCCTTCGCTGGCGAGCACCTGCCGCCAGGCGGCGATTTGCTGGGCGGTCCGTTCGCCGGTCCGCTCAAATTCGAGCTTCATCGAACGATCGACGCCGGAAACATCGGCCTTCACGCTGAGCCGGCCATTGGAGCCGTATTCATAGGTCACCTTGACCGGCGTTCCCGCGGCCAGGCCGGGCGGTAGGTTGCGGATCACCATCCGGCCGACGCGCGTGCATTCCTCGGGCCGGCTGCTTTCGCCCTCGAGCACCTGCACGACGATCGATTTCTGGCCGATCTTGCGGGTGATGAACTTCCGCGAAACGCTGACCGGCAATGCCGAATTGCGGGGAATGAGAATCGTGTTGCCGCGGCGGTCTTGCTTGACGTTGTACCCTTCAATGCCCAGGCTGTGGGCGCTGACATTGGTGACCTGGAGCTGCGGTGAGGGGCGCTGATTGACGGCGGCAGTGGGCGGAAGGCGGCCCGTGGGCTGGGCCGGCGGCTGGCTCTTGGCGAGCAGGTGCGAGGCATACAGGGCCGCGCCCCGCGCCACCGCTTCGTCGGGGTTCACCTCGCCATGCGGTTCCTTGCCCGCCAGATCGGCCAGCATTTTTCGGACCATCGGCATCCGCGTCGAGCCGCCAACCAGGAGCACGCGTTGAATGTCCTTGAATGTCAGCCCGGCGGCCGACAGGACCTGCCGCGTCGTTACCGACGTACGATACAAGAGGTCCGCCGTTCGCTCCTCGAATTGCTGGCGGGCGACGTGCACTTCCAGCACGCGGCCGGTGTGCACGACGCGGATCACCGCCTTGGCTCGGGCCGAAAGCGCCAACTTCGCTTGCTCCGCCTCGATGTGCAATTGATGCAGGCTGGTCGTGTCCTGCCGTGGATCGGCGCCGAACTGCTTTTGGAACGCTTCGGCGGCCAGATCGACGAGCCGGCGGTCCCAGTCGTATCCGCCGAGCATCGAATCGCCGTCGGTGGCTAGCGCTCGCACCTGTCCCGGGCGCAGCTCGGCCACGGTGACGTCGAACGTCCCGCCGCCGAGGTCGTAAACCAAAAGCTTCAGCGGCCCAGCGGCCAGGCCCGGCGACGTGAGGTAGCCGAGCTGTTCGCCAAACGCGAGCACGGCCGCCGTCGGCTCGTTGACGATGTCGAGAATCGGCAAGCCGGCCATCGCGGCGGCCTCGGCGGTGGCCCGGCGGCGCGGCTCATCGAAAAAAGCCGGAACGGTGATCACCGCGTGATACGACTTGCCGAGGGCCCGTTCGACATCGGCCCGCAACTGGCTGAGGATGCAGGCCTGAATCGCCTCGGGGGGCATGTAGTGCCCGCCGATCGGCTGCGAATACGACGGGCTCCCCATGTCGCGTTTCACCCAGCGGGCGACGCGGCCTGACGACGCGGCCACGGCTTTAAGCGCCTCGCGGCCCACCACGATTCCCGCGTCGTCGAACAAGACCACGCTCGGCGTGAGGATATTGCCGTCGGCGTTGGGAATCATCGCGGTCCGGCCGGCAGCGTCGATCCAAGCTACGGCGGAGTGGGTCGTTCCGAGGTCGATCCCGACGGGGTAGGCGGTCATATTGCTGTAGCGGAACTCGCCAGAGTTCCGGGATGATTGCTGTAGCGGAACTCGCCAGAGTTCCAGGATTGTCGCAGTTGAGCCACAGAAATCTGGACTTTTGTTACTGGGAATCGTCCACGGTGCGCATGAGGCCCTGGTCGCGAAGGAACGCGTAGGCGCGCCAAAACCGCTCCCAGTAGTCCGACTGCCACGGGCTCAACTCAGGATAACCAGGAACGAGGCAACTGGTATATGGATACGTGGCGAAAGAGTCCATTGGCACCAGGTTCGACCGTTCAGGGTTGCGGGCGATGTATTCCGCGATGGCCTCAAACGCCCCTCGTTCTCGCTCGCTTTCCGTGAGCACGTGGTCGAACGGTTGCTTCTGAAGAAGGAAACCAAGTTTTTCAAGCACCGCGTTGGTGTGTTTCCGAAAATACTTGCACGCCGTGCGCTGATCAGATCCGGAGAGAATTCCAATCCACAAGAAGTGCATGTGGTCAGGCATCAGGCAAAAAAGCGGGCAGCACAAGCCGTAGCGAAAGGTTGTGTGCGCGAGAATCTCCCGCAACTTGTAGTAGAAGATCGGGATAAGCCAGCCCTCTTTGCGGTCCTCAATGGTCATTGTCCAGTGAACGTAGGCCTGACCTCGATAATGCTCGGGTGGCAGACGCCGCAAATAGTCGTCGCCACATTTTTGCTCTTGAGAGGGGAACACCGCTCAACTCCAATCGCCACGGTAGCGGAACTTGCCAGAGTTCCGGCGCGATGACGTAATTGTCATTCCGGAACTCTGGCGAGTTCCGCTACGATGCCCTAATCGCCCAGCCCGGCGAGTACTTCCTGAACCGCCGCTTCGCACGAAAACGAAGCATAGTGCCGTAGGTGCCGGCGTTCGAGCGAAAGCTTCGCCTGCTCGTCGGCGGTCCCCATCGCCGCCTGGCGGTCGAAATCGGCAATCACCGCCTGAACCGCCTGGCGGCCTTCGCCATAAAGCCTGGCAACTTCGGCTCCCCGCCTGGTGACCGCGGCGTCAAGCGCCGCCAGTGCCGCAGCCGAAGGACGCCGTTCGGGCGCCACTCCCGCCCCGGCAAATTCCCGCAGCCGGCCGATCCAGGGAATGACCCGCTTGATCGAATCGGGCAGTGGTCCGGCTGGCAATCGCTTCACGACCTCGGTCAGGTCGGCGACGCCGCCGGTGTAGTTGAGCTTTTCGAACTTGGCCCACGCGCTGGCCTCCCAACCGATGAGCGACGCGGGATGGGCGGCGAGCAGCTCGCCGAATTGCGTGATGGCATCGTTGTGCTGCCGCCCCTTGAGCAGCACCAGCGCCGACGCCAGCCGCGGCTCCGGCTGCCGCGGGGCCAGGGCGTGGGCCGCGAGAAACAGCGACTGCACCTCGTCGGCATCGATCCTCGGCTGGCCCATGAGTGCGGCCAGGCGGCGGATCGCCTCATTCGCTTCGTCGGTAATCCGCGGCGGCGTGGTCTCGGGCAGGAACAGCGTGGATTGCACCTGGCCGCGCTTGGCCGCGGCGAGCAGATACTCGTGCAATTCGGTCAGATCGCACGAGTTGTCGCGATTCAGATCGGCGCCGCCCGCGAGGGCCGCGCCAAGGGCGGCAGCGAGCCCAGCCGGCGCACTGGCTGCCGTTTGCGGTGCGGCGGACGTGGCGATGACATTGGTCGTCTTGAGTAGCGGCTTGGACCGCGTGCCGCGGACCAGCTCGAACAGGCTCGCGGCCGACTGCGACGCGCTCCCCGCCCCCTGCAAGTCGAGCAAGACGATCTTTTGCTTCGCGGGCGAATTCTCGACCGCGGTCAAGAGCGGCGCCAGCGGAACACCCGTTTCATCGGCCCGCGCCGCGGCAAAATCCTTCGGCACCACGCGCGGCAAGCCGTCGCCGCCCACCGCGACGCGCCCGGCAATGAGCACCCACAGCTGCGGCGCGGCCCCGGCCTGCCCGATCGCGTCGGCCAGGCCCTGCTCCAGGCGCACGCGGCTGGGATTGTCGAGCACAATCACCTGGCCAGGCGGCACGGCATAGCGATCGATCAGCTTTTGGCGCAACTGTGCGGCTGCGACGGCGACAGCGCCAAACGCTGCGACCGACGTGTCATCAAAGTTGGAAGAAGCGACGACAATGGCCCACTTCGTCGGATCGGCGGGCCGCGTCGCCACGATCTGCTTGGCTTCGGGACTTTCGTCATCGGGCGAATCGAACGAAATCTCCACCTGGTCGCCGCGCCGCAAGTCGTCGAAGCTGACCGGCTCGCCCCCCAGCAGCACGCTGCAATCGGGAGTGAGCAGGAACGTGCGGTCTCCCAGGTCGGTCTTGGCCACGAGCGACCGCACTTCGTAGTTGATCGCCGTGATCGGGCCGCCATCCTGAAACTGGCGGCGGATCGCAATGCTCACCAACTCCACGTCGCGCTCGTAGCTGATCGCATCGCCGGGCCGCAGCTCGGCCGGCGTCAGCTCCTTCGAATCGATCACCCGCCGGCCATTGAGCGTTATCTCGCAGCGGCTCGCCAGCGGAAATGTCGCGGTAGGGGCCGCTTCGTCGGCGGATGCCGCGATCGTGACCACCCCTTTCTTCTCGTCGATTTTCCGCACCACGCCCTGCCCCGGCACGATGCGAAGAGCCGAGATTTTGAGGGCCTTCTCGCCCGTCACATCGTGAAAGTGCTCAACCGTCACGCGGTCGCGCGGTTGCAGATCGGCCAGCGCGAGCGGCCGTCCACCGGGCTTGCTCTCGCCATTGAGGTCGATCGGGCACTGCGGGCCGACATGCACCCGTAGTGCCGCTTGCGTATCAGCCAACGTCACCGTCAGCTCGCCGACATCGGCGGCAATCTTCGAAACGACGCCGCGATCCCCTTCGGGCCGGGCCGCCAGCACCTCGATCTGCCTGCCTCCCGCCACGTCGTGCTTGATCGTGACCGTCACCTGGTCCAGCTCGCGCAGGTCGCGAAGCACCGTCGGCTGGTTGTTGAGCAGCACGCGATCGGTCTCGGCCAGCACAAACTCCTGCGGATTGGCCGTGTCGATGTCCTCGATAATCAGCGTCTGACGGTCGGCCAGCACGTTGCGCACGACACCGCGGGCCACCTTGTCGGCCGGCGGCGCCGGCGGCGGCTTGCTCTCGGTGGGAACGATCAGCGCCAGCACGCTCAACAGCACGCTCATCGCCAGCGCGCCGACCGCCAACAGCCGCCGGCGGCGGGCCTTCTTCTTTTCCGCGGCCTGTTTCTCCGCTTCGGGATCGCCAATTTTGGCGGCGACCTCGGCCGATGGCGCGAGGTCGGCCAGCGCGTGCTCGGCCGATGGATAGCGCTGCCTCTGGTCCTTTTGCACGAGCCGATCGATCACGCGGGCCAGATCGTCGGGCACGCCGCCCAGCACACTGGCCACCGGCGGCAGCCGGCGATCGGGAGCCGCGTGCCACATCATCCAGGCCACCTGCCGGTCGCGGCCAAACGCTTCCAAACCAGGAAACAAAAGCTCGAACTGCTGCGTGCCGCACAGCAGCTCATACGCGGTGAACCCGAGCGAATAGAGGTCGCTCGTCGGCCCGACCGGACCGAACTGCGGCGCGACCATCTCCGGGGCCATGTAGCGCGTCGCCCCCTTGAGATAGCTCCCCTGGTCGCTCGCCACGCGGCGGGCCAGGCCGAAATCGCCCAGCTTGATCCGCCCCAGCTTATCGACCAGCAGGTTCGTCGGTTTGATGTCACCGTGCAAAGTGCCGCCTTTGTGCATCATCGACAGGCCCTGAAGCGAGCCGATCAGCACCGACCTGAGCAGGCCCAAATCGATCGGCTGGCCGCGTGTCGAGTCGAGCACGGTCCCCTGCATCAGCTCGAGCACCAGCCAGCCGTGCGAGCGGACGATGTCGTAAATCGTCATCACGTGCGGGTGTTCGAGCTTGGCCAGGAGCTGGGCCTCGCGCCAGAATCGCTCCAGCCGCCGCGGGTCGCTGAGATACTGCTGGTGGATTTGCTTGATGGCCACGTCGCGGCCCAATTCCAAATCGCGGGCGCGATAGACGGCCGCGAAGTCGCCGTTGCCGATCAGGCCGACGATTTCGTAGCGGGGATGGGGCTGGAATTGAGGTGCGTGCATGGCGATTGAATTACACAGTAGCACCCGGTGATCGAGCACGCGCCAGGTCTAGCACAATTGGCAATTTGCATTTTGCAATGATCAATTTGCAATGGGAAGCACCACACAGTCGCTGATTGCAAATTCAGTAGTTCCAAGTCCGGCTAGATCAGCATAGGCGAACGCAAGAGGGTTCCTCAGAATGGTTTGTGTCAACAGACCAAGCCAAGGAGGGCCCTC
>JAKEHX010000139.1 GCA_022614795.1 Planctomycetaceae bacterium
GCTTGGATCCCCGCGGCGGGGTCGGGCCGGCTCGGCTGGGTGCACTTTTCACGGGGGGCGCTCGGGAGCTGACCTCGATCTCGCCGCCGGGGTCTGGGCCCAATGGACGCGCCGAGCCCGGAGGCTCCCCCCGTGACGGTTTTCCTCGCCCGCACAACCGGCCCGACTTTGCCGCTATTCCGCCTCGCCGGGGCGGGCCGGTCGCGCCTCCCGCTCGTTTGTAGCGCAGACTCGTCTAGCGCAGACGCGTGCGCCGCGGGAGGTTGCCATGCCCCAGCTCCAGGTCCGCTTTGCGGAGGACTTCGATCGAGACGCCCGTCCGACCTTGCCGCCGGGGAGCGACCAGCGCTTGAGTTGGCGGCTGGCCGACTTCTATCGGAACTGGTTCATCGAGGCGGTCCTCAAACCGCGGAAGAGCGCGGCCGGCACATTCGACCGGTACGAGGAAATGCTCCGCTACTGGGCCGCCATCACGGGCGACCCGCAGCTCTTCGAGCTGGAGGACAAGATCACCCTGGGCTTCGTCAACGAGCTGCCGGCGTGGGGCTACTCGCGGCGCGGCGTCAAAAAAGGAATGAAGGTCCCCATCGGACCACGCGCCGAGCATCCGGGCTTCAGCCCGCTTTCGTCCGCGACGATCGCGGAGCACGTTTCGCGGCTGGCGACGCTGTTGCGCCACGCCGGGCCGCGGGTCGATCTACGCTCGCCGACGGCGGAAATCCTGCCACGGTTCGCGTTCGTGCCGCTGGTGCCTTCGGACGCGAAAGAGAAACCGCCGTTCACGCTCGACGACGCCCGTCGCATCGCAGCCGCGGCGGCGCTGATGCAGCGGCCGGCGACTTGGATCGAGCCGCAGCTGTGGTGGGAGACGCGGATCGCGCTCTTCTACTTCACCGGTCTGCGGGCGGGAACGATCGTCAAGCTGGCCTGGCAGTTCGTCGAGACGCGGGCCGGCCAGCTCTGGCTCAGCGTCCCCGGCTCGATCGTCAAGACCGGGAAAGATATCGAAATGCCGCTGCACGCGCAGCTCGCCGAGCTGCTGGTGCGGGTGAAGTCGGCCCTGGGCGCACGCAGCCCCGGCTTGATCCTCGAGCCGTGTTGCGGCTATCGCCAGTTTCTCGACTGGCACTCCGATTTGCAAACCCGCGCCGGCCTGCCGCCGGAGCGACAGCAGTCGCCGCACGCCTGGCGTCGCACGCATTCCGTGCAGATGGCCCTCTTGGGTGCCAGGCGCGGTTTGACGATTGCCAGCGAGGCGCTGGATCACGACGACGAGCGGACGACCGCCGAGTCGTATCTGCACAGCGCGCTGGTCGATCAGCTCCGTCTGCAACTCCCGCCACTATGGCGGATCCAGGGGCTGCTCTTTCAGTAGGCAGACCAGGGGTCCGCCTTGTTTCGCGCGATCGCACGCGCCAGCCGGTTCGCTCGACCGGCCGGCGCGGCGATCGCTCCGCGTCCCAACCGCACGCCACAAGTCCTGGACGGACTCGCCGTGCGCGCGGGGCGGCCACGGAGGGAAGCGAGCGTCCGGAGCGCGCACAACACAGCCTGCGCCCGGCCGCTCGCGTTTTTTCTTTTTTCATCCAGGAGGTCCCGATGCATCAGTTTCACGTCGTCACTTTCGCCGGGTCGGAGATCGCCGCGATCAGCTCGGCCGCCAAAATTCACCGCCCCGGAGCCGCCTGCTACGTGCGCGTCCACGGCACGCCGGACTGGCTGATTGCCGTCGTCACCTCGGTCGATCCTTTGACCGCCGAAATCGTGTCCGAGCATCCGGTCTGGAAGGGCTGCCCAGTCACGCGCCGAGACGCCTATATTCGCGTCGATCCGCGATTCTGGCCGCGAATCGTGAAAGCGAGGACCGCATGACCAACCGCCTAGACCGCCTGAGCAACTCAATCGCGGCCCGCCAGTGGGGCCAAATGGCCGCGATCTACAACGAGGGTTGGCAGTCGAATCCTTACGCAGTCGGGAGCTACCACTGGATTCTCTGGGGCGAATCGTACAACCGCGAACTGGCTCGCCTGGTCCGGGTCGCGGAAGAAACTGAGAAAGGGCAGAAATGACCCACCCCACCCAACACACCGCCACGCGCCTCATTCACACGCTCCTGCTCTGCGGCTGCGACTGTGGGCGACGGCTGATCGACAACGGGAAGCCCCGCGAAGGGACCGTGATCGTTGCCAGCGGTCAGGACGGGACGCCGGTCAAGGCGGTTTGTCGGGAGTGTGATGAATCGGGGAGGACATCATGACGATTTCCGAACGAATCTCCGCAATCCGCCAGCCGGAGCAGGACGCGCCGACGTGCTGCCTGTGCGGCGCGCAGGCCAAGGCGCCCAAGGCGCATCCCGACAAGCCGTTCCGCCGGCTGAAGGACGGCAGCCTCGCCGCGCCGATGGGCTGGAAAAAAACAGCCGACAACATGCGCTGCCGAGACTGCACGCGGGCCAACTACATCACCCGGTCAGTCCGCGTGCGGCTGATCGGTGCCGAGAGCGGGAACGCCGACGAGTGGGCAGTGATCCGAAAGTCGCTCAACGCCAACTCGGCGCTCGTGGCCAAGTTCGCCAACTGGTATTTGCAGCGGCTGCTCGCTGCGGACCTGGCGATGCAGCCGTTTGAGGGCAAGCTGCCGGCGTGCCCCGAGGTGGATTATTACGCCGATGCCCGCCGGCTCTTCCCGACGATCAATCCGCAAGGGCTGGGTCAGGCGGCGAGGACGGTCAGGGCGTACTACGCCGACCGCCGATTCGCCGTGCTCGTCGCGAAGAATCGCAACGTCGATACGTACCGCTGGGACGGGCTGCCGATCCCGGTCCACGTGCAATCGTGGTCCCTGGTCGCGGAAGAGGATCGCGGCATCATTCTGCGGATCGGCGGCGAGGCGGGCGGATCGTGGCGAGTGAAAATATACGCCGACGGAATCAACCTGACTCGTGTCCACCAGCTCATGTCTGGCGAAGCAGAGGCCGGCGCTGCCTCGTTCATTCGCCGCGCACGTCCGCCGCGCGAAGGTGAGGCCAAGGGTCAGCGGCGCAAACGGTCGTGGTATCTGCGCATTGCGGGCCGGTTCCCGAAGCCGACTGCCAAACGCAAGCGGCTCGCAACCAAAGTGCTCACGCTGGGGCACGACAAAGAGTGTCTGCTCTACGGAGTCACCGACCATGACGGCGACGAGCCGGTTGAGATTCACGCCGCCGACTTGCGGTCGATGATTTGCGGCCACCGCCGGCGAGACCGCAAGCGGCAGGTGGATTGCTCGACGATTTACCGGGCCATGCCGCGCCGGAAGGCGAAGCGGTGGGCCGCGGCGAGAACGGTCCTGGCCGCCAAGCACCAAGCCAAGGTCACGCAGGTGCTCAAAGAGGTCGCGAGCCACGTCGCCTGGAAGTGCGAGCGGCTCGGCGTGGACGAGGTGAACTACGATCCGACCGACAGGGGCTGGATTGATGGTTTTCCGTTCCACCGGCTGAAATCGGCCCTCGCCAATGCGCTGGAGGGCAGGGGGATCGCTTTCCATTCCACCGGCGACGACTCGTCTCCGGCCGAAGCCGAGGGCGACGAATGAACCATGTGCGAACAGACAGCCATTGCCAGGCTGAGGCGCGAAACGACTGCCGCTGGCTTGCCCGGGCAGCACGTCGCCATAAGCGTGCCCGTTCCGCGGGCGAAAGTCAGCCACAGTGTCTTGGGCACACGCGGCTGGGCCGTTTCGCGTTTTCCGGTCTTGAGCAACGAGCGACGACATGCCGCGCAACTGGTGGAGTCCGCTCGCGATCCTTGGCTCGCAAGCGTTTGTGTCAAATTTCCGGCAGGAAGCGTCTGCCTGCGGATGCAAATGCACGAATTCCGCTCGCAAAGTGCATTGCAAGTCATTGCGCTGTCACGGCTTGCGGGAATAGCGTTGCTTGCGGCCGGCGAACGCGGGGCGTGCGCAAC
>JAKEHX010000140.1 GCA_022614795.1 Planctomycetaceae bacterium
GGTTGGCGATTCACGATGGTGCTGGGAATTCTCGGCCACGCCGCCCGATTTGCAGTGTTTGCTCTGCTTCCCAATCCGTTCTGCGCTGTCGCGGTCAACGTGCTGCACGGCATTTGCTACGCGTTCTTCTTCGCCACGCTGTACATCTTCGTGGATGAAGTGTTTCCGAAGGATGCGCGCACAAGCGCCCAGGGCCTCTTCAACTTCCTGATCTTGGGCCTGGGCCCGATTGCTTCGCGCTATGTTTGGCGGACGCTGCTAGACAAGTACACGGTCGAGACCACGGTGGGCGATACCACGACCAGCGTTGTGCAGTACAACCCGCTGCTGCTCTACCCGGCCGGTGCGGCAGTCGTTGCGGCGGTGCTGCTGTTACTCTTTTTCCACCCGCCGGCCAAGCCCGTGCCGGAATCGGTGGGTCACTGAGACGGGTCGCCTTCGGCCCGCGCATGGGGGCCTATTTCACGACGTCCGCCGGCGACGTCGATTTCTCCCGGATGTTCCTGATTCCCTCGGGAACGGCCCTGGTGGGGGCGATCCTGCTGGCCTTGTTCTTCCATCCGCCCGCCACCGCCGGCCCGACGGACGGCAAGGGCTAAGTGGGGCAGGCTTCCAGCCTGCCATGGAAGCGAAGCCCAGCCTCACCGCATCCTGTGGCCCGCAGGGCCAACCTGCGCGGGGCCCAGGGCGCAGCCCTGGGTTGGTGGGCCAATGCCACAATATCTCGACGATCATCCGCCAGCCCCAACGGGGCGCGCTGATGCGGTGGGAAGAATCGTTGCGGTCGCTCCCTCGGCGCGGTTCAATGCGCCGCGATCCATTGCATCCATCCTGAGGCAGCACCATGCCGCAATCCCTCGCCTTCATCCTCGTCCATTGCGTCTTCAGCACCAAACACCGGCAGCCATTTTGGGGCTGACGCGTGTTTATCGAGAGTTGACGATTACGGCCCACGCGGTCCCAGGGCTGCGCCGGCTGCGCCCTGGGCTTTCGCAGGTCGGCCCGATGGGCCGGCAGATCGTGAGAGTGCCAATTGCCAGCCGGCGCTTCGCGCAGGTATCATCAGTGCTGGTTGATCCAAAGCCCTCGCCTGCGAGGATGCGCTGATGGTTCGTCCGTGGATACTCCTGACGGCGATAGTTCTGGGGCTTGGCTCATCCCAGGTGCGGGCGGAAGAGCGCCCAGCAGAGGGCTCAGTCGAATTTCTCCGCCACGTCAAGCCGATCCTGGCGCTGCGCTGCTTTCGCTGCCACAGTTCGCTCAAGGAGGAATCGAGCCTGCGCCTCGATAGCGCGGCGGCGATCATGAAGGGGGGCGATCTGGGAACGATCGTCGTTCCCGGCAAGAGCAGCGAAAGCCGGCTGATTGAAGCGGTCGAGCGCCGTGGCGACCTGAAGATGCCGCCCGAAGGGGAGCCGCTGACCCCGGCGCAGATCGCGACGCTCAAAGCCTGGATCGACGCGGGTGCCCAGCCCCCCGAGGAAGGAGCCGAAGCGAAAGTCGCGCACTGGTCGTTCGTCAGGCCGGTGCGGCCCGCAGTTCCCAAGCCGGCCGATCCGGCCTGGTCGGGCAATCCGATCGACGCTTTCGTCGCCGCCAAACACGCGGAGCTTGGCCTGACGCCAGTGGGCGAAGCGCCGCCGAATGTGCTCCTGCGCCGCGCCAGTCTCGATCTGACCGGCCTGCCGCCGACGCCGGAGGAATTGCGTGCCTTCACTCCGTCCCTCCGTCCCTCTGTCTCTCTGTCGGAAGGTCAAGACGGAGCGACGGAGAGACAGAGAGACGGAGGGAAGGACGCCTACGAGGCCGTCGTCGATCGCCTCCTCGCTTCGCCCCAGTACGGCCAGCGCTGGGGCCGGCACTGGATGGATGTCTGGCGCTACAGCGACTGGGACGGTTACGGCAACGAAATCCGCGAGAGCAAGCCGCACATCTGGCGGTGGCGCGACTGGATCGTCGAGTCGCTCAATGCCGACAAGCCGTACGACCGGATGGTGCACGAGATGCTCGCGGCTGACGAGCTGGCGCCGGACGATCCCGAGGCATTGCGGGCGACCGGCTATCTGGTGCGGAGCTGGTACAAGTTCAACCGCAACAAGTGGATGGACGACGCCGTCGAGCACACGGGCAAGGCGTTTCTGGGCGTGACGTTCAACTGCTGCCGCTGCCACGACCACATGTACGACCCGCTGGCCCAGCAGGAGTATTACCAGCTGCGGGCCGTGTTTGAGCCCTATGACGTGCGGACCGACCGCGTGCCGGGCGAAGCCAACACCGACAAAAGCGGCCTGGTCCGCGTGTTCGATGCCAAGGCCGACGCCCAGACGTTCGTCTTCGTCCGCGGCAACGAGAAGGAGCCGCTCAAGGACCAGCCGCTCTCGCCCGCGGTGCCCAAGGTTTTCGCCTCGGTGCCGTTTGCCGTCGAGCCCGTGACGCTTTTTCCCCAGTCGTATTACCAGGGGCTGGCCGGCTTTGTGCAGGAAGAGTCGCGCGCGGCAGCCAAGGGAGCCATCGAAAAGGCCAAGGCCGACCTGGAAGCGGCAGCGAAAGGGCTGGCCGCGGCGCGGCAGAAGCAGGCCGACTTTGTGGCCGCCAATCCGGCCACGCCAGCGCCAGCCGCTGGCGGCGAATCGGTCTTGAGCGACGACTTTGCCAAAGCCAACGATGCCTGTTGGAAGCTCGACGCCGGCCAGTGGGAATACAAGGATGGCCGGCTGGTGCAGAGCGACCCGCGCGACGAGATGTGCGGCATCATCACCCGCGAGCCGCACCCGCAGGACTTCATCGCTTCACTCAAGTACAAGCTGACCGGCGGCGACACGTACAAGTCGGTGGGAATCTCGTTCGACGCGGTCGAGAAGAGCGACCTCCAGGCGGTCTATCTCAGCGCCCATTCGCCGGGCCCGCATTTATGGGTGCGAAAAGCGGGGCAAGAGAGCTATCCAGTGTCGTCGCCCAAGGCCACCGCGGTTGAAGTGGGCCAGCAGTACGATCTGAAAATCGCCGTCCGCGGCAAGCTCGCCAATGTCTGGGTCGATGGCAAGCTCGTGCTGGCGTACAAGCTCGCGGCCGACCGTGTTACCAGCGGCAAGCTGATTTTCTGGACGTACGACGCGACGGCCGAGTTTGTGCGCGTCAGCGTCGAGCGCTTGCCCGATGCGCTGGCCCTCGTCGAATCGGTCGATGCGGCCGCGCCAACCGCCGACAGTCTCGCGGCTGCGGTTGCCGATGCGGAGAAGAACTCCGCTGCGGCCGAAAAGTCGCTGGCCGCGGCCGAGGCGGCGATCGTTTCTGTCGAGGCCCGGATCGCTGCCGACGCCGCCAATTACGCGACGCCTCTAGGCGCCAATGCGAAGGAGCTGTCGCAAGCCGCCGCAGCCGTCGAGCGGAAGCACGCGGCCCTGGCGGCCGAAGTTGCCCTGTTCCAAGCGGAGCAGAAAGCGGCGCAGGCGAAACGGGCCGTCAAGGAAGGGGACGAGAAGACCAAGAAAGCAGCGGCCGACGCGGACATGGCGGTCATGACGGCGCAGAAAGCGCTTGAAGCGGCTCAAAAGGCGGCGACCGAGCCGAGCGAGGATTACACGCGCCTCACGACCGTTCATCCGGCGACGAGCACCGGCCGCCGGCTGGCATTGGCCCGCTGGATCACCTCGCGCGATAACCCGCTGGCCGCCCGCGTGGCGATCAACCACATCTGGCTGCGGCATTTCGGCTCGCCCCTCGTGCCGTCGGTGTTCGATTTCGGCATGAACGGCAAGCCCCCCACCAACCAGCCGCTGCTCGATTGGCTGGCCGTCGAACTGATGGAAAACGGCTGGCAGATGAAGCACATCCATAAGCTGATCGTCACGAGCAAGACATATCGCTTGGCGTCAACGGCCGGTCAAATGACCAATGACCAAGGACCAATGTCCAACGATCCGGAGAACCTCTACTACTGGCGCGCCAACCCGCGCCGGCTCGAGGCTGAAGCGGTTCGCGACGCCACGCTGTTCGTCGCCGGCTCGCTCGACCTGGCGCGCGGCGGGCCGGACCTGGATCAGACATCTGGCCTGACCGTACCGCGGCGGAGCATTTATTTCCGGTCGAGCAAAGAGAAGAAAATGGAGTTTCTGTCGCTGTTCGACAGCGCCAATCCGGTCGAATGCTACCGCCGCAGCGAGAGCATCGCCCCGCAGCAGGCCCTTGCCATGGCCAACAGCACATTGACGCTGGCCCAGTCGCGAGTGCTCGCGAAGAAACTCAGCGATTCGCTCGGCGGAGTTGCTAAGTCAGAGGAGGTCGCGGTGGACAAAGCGCCGCGGCGGTTCATCGCCAGTGCCTTCATCCGTATTCTCAGCCGCGAGCCGAGCCCGGCAGAGCTGGCCGTCTGCCTTGAATTCCTCACCGAACAAACGGCCAAGCTGGCCGACCCGAAATCACTGACCGCGTTCTCCGCCGGCCCCGCCGCCTCGGTGCCGCCATCGAGCGATCCGGCGCAGCGGGCTCGTGAGAACCTGGTGCACGTGCTTTTGAATCACAATGATTTCGTCACTGTGCGGTAGCTGATTGAGTTAACGCAGAGATGCAATGGTAAAGTGAAGGCAGAATGATGGAGGCAGAATGATGCAGAACACTCAATCACATGTCTCTGCGAACTCTCCGTCTCTCCGCCTCTGCGTTGAACCAAACCGGCGGGCATTTCTCGCTGACGTCGGCATGGGATTCGCCGGATTAGCCATGGGCGCAATGCTCGCGCGGGATGGAGTCGTGCGCGCCGCGGAAGGCGGAACGCCACAGAGGGCGTTCCCTACAGCGGCCAAAGCCAAGTCCGTCATCTGGATCTTCCTCGTCGGCGGCATGAGCCACGTGGAGTCGCTCGATCCCAAGCCGGAGCTGAACGCCCACGCCGGCAAGACGATCGCCGACAGCCCGCACAAGTCCGTGCTCGATTCGCCATATCTCAAGAAGAATGTCCGCGAATTCGTCGAAGGCAACCACAAGGTCCAGCCCACGATCTATCCCATGCAGGTCGGGTACCGGCAGCACGGACAGTCGGGCCTGGCGATCAGCGATTGGTTCCCGCATCTGGCCCGCCAGGCCGACGATCTGGCCATCGTCCGCTCGATGTGGACGACCGACAACGACCACGGAGCACAGCTTCAGTTCCACACCGGGCGGCACGCGATCGAAGGTCCGTTCCCCACCATCGGCTCGTGGGTGCATTGGGGGCTGGGTTCGCTCAACGACAACCTGCCGTCGTATTGCGTGCTCGGCACTCCGCTGGCCGATTGCTGCGGCGGCGTGCAGGGGCACGGAGCCAATTACCTCGGTCCCGAACACGCGGGAATTCAGCTTTCGACTGACCCAAGCGCGCCGCTGCCGTTCGCTCAGCCCGACAAAGGGGTCTTCCGCGAAGAGCAGGCACGGCAGTTCGAGCTGCTGGGCAAACTGAATCAGCTCGCCAGCGTCGAGTATCCCGACGATCCGGCGCTTGCCGCTCGGATCAAATCGTACGAGCTGGCCTTCCAGATGCAGCGGGCGGTGCCGGAAGCGGTCGATCTGGCCAGCGAATCGGCCGCCACGCACGAGCTTTACGGCCTCGGCCAGAATGAAACGCGGACGGTCGGCCGGCAGCTCATCGTCGCCCGCCGGCTCGTCGAGCGCGGCGTCCGTTTCGTGCAAGTGTTTCACGGCAGCAACGGCGGTGCGGGGGCCTGGGATGCCCACAGCGACCTCAAGTCCGGACACACGCGGCTGTCGAAGGAAATCGACCAGCCGATCGCGGCCCTGATCGCCGACCTGAAGCAGCGGGGCCTCTTGAACGAAACGATCGTCGTCATCGCCACCGAGTTCGGCCGCACGCCCGGCGCGGAGAAGTCCAACGGCCGCGACCATCATCCCTATGGCTTCTCGGTGGCCCTGGCCGGCGGCGGAATCCGCGGGGGCATCGCCCACGGCACGACGGACGAGCTGGGCTTCCATGCCGCCGAGCACCGGCACTACGTCACCGACATCCACGCCACCGTGCTGCACCTGTTGGGCCTCGACCACCGGCGGATGGAAATCCCCGGCCGCAAGCGCCTGGAGCTCGACTTCGGCGAACCGATCCGCGAAATCCTGGCGTGATCTGCGGTGTTGCGTCTGTGGATTTCAACGCAAAGGTGCAAAGGCGCGGAGTCGCAAAGAGAAACAGACAAAACTTAGGGAGTTAAACTTCGGCGAAAAGTATGTCAAAGACGGAGTGCATCGAGTCGCCAATGCCCTTTGATCCTCTTTGCGACTCAGCGTCTTCGCGCCTTTGCGCTAAAAAGCTGGAGGTCGAAAAACATGAACCCACTGCTCCATACTCGCCGTGAGTTCCTTGCCACCGCTGGCATGGGCTTCGGAGCGCTGGCCGCAGGCGCCATGCTTCAGCGCGACGGGGTTGTGCGGGCTGCGGAGCACGGAACGCCGCAGAGGGCGTTCCCTACAGGGGCCAAGGCCAAATCCGTGATCTGGATTTTCCTGATCGGCGGCATGAGCCAGATGGAAAGCTTCGATCCCAAGCCGGAGCTGAACAAATACGCCGACAAGACGATTGAGGAGTCGCCGTACAAGGCCACGCTCGAGTCTCCCTATCTGAAAAAGAACCTGCGGGAGGTGATCGAGGGGCTGCACAAAGTGCATCCCAAGATCTTTCCGATGCAGGTCGGCTATCGCAAGTTCGGCCAGTCGGGCCTGGAAATGAGCGAGTGGTGGGCGCGGACCGGCGAGCTTTGTGCCGACGATCTGTGCCTGGTCCGCAGCATGTGGACCACCGACAACAACCACGGCGCGCAGTACCAGTTCCACACGGGCCGCCACAAGCTGGATGGCGAGTTCCCGACGATCGGCAGCTGGGTCCATTACGGCCTGGGCTCGCTCAACGACAACCTGCCGCAATTCGTCGTCCTGGGCACTCCGCTGGCCGATTGCTGCGGCGGCGCGCAGGGACACGGGGCCAATTACCTCGGCCCCAGGCACAACGGCATTCAGCTCGTCGTCGATCCCACCAGCCCCCTGCCGTTCGCCGCGCCCGACCGGGGAACGTTCCAGGAAGAACAGGCGGGCGAGTTCAAACTGCTGGGCCGGCTGAATCGGCTATCGGCTGCCGACTATCCGGACGATCCGGCGCTGGCCGCGCGTACAAGATCGTATGAGCTGGCCTACCAGATGCAGGCCGCGGTGCCCGATGTCGTCAACTTTGCCGCCGAATCGGCCGATACGCACAAGCTCTACGGCCTCGACAATGCCGCGACCAAAACGTTCGGCGGCCAGTGCCTCGCCGCCCGGCGCATGGTCGAGCGGGGCGTCCGGTTCATTCAGCTTTTCCACGGCTCTAACGGCGGGGCTGGCGGCTGGGACGCGCACGGCAATCTCCAGGCCGGCCATTCGAAGCTGTGTGGCCAGGTCGATCAGCCGATCGCCGCGCTGATTCACGACCTGAAGCGCCGCGGCCTGTTGAATGAAACGCTCGTCGTCATCGGCACCGAATTTGGCCGCACGCCCGGCGCGCAGGGGACCAACGGCCGCGATCACCATCCGTACGGCTTCTCGATCGCGCTGGCCGGCGGCGGCATCAAGGGGGGCGTCGTGCACGGCGCGACCGACGAACTCGGCTTCCATGCCGTCGAAAACCGCCACTACGTCACCGATCTGCACGCGACGCTCTTACACCAGCTCGGCCTCGATCCGCGGCAGCTCGAAATCCCCGGCCGCAAGCGGCTGGAGATCGACTTCGGCGAGCCGATCCGGGCGATCATGGCGTAATTAGCGGCGCCAACGTCTGTCCTATTTAACGCAAAGGCGCGGAGGCGCTAAGGTCGCGAAGGAAGTTAAGACGTAGAGATTGCGCACACAAGTTCAAATCTTTCTTGCCTTCTCTGCGAGCTTTGCGCCTCTGCGACTTTGCGTTAGGTCGATCGCCGTCGCATGGCGCTTGACGTTCGCAGGTGAGCATTCGGGTTTTTCTGGTTTTATGCTCGCGCCTGGCATCTTTTCAGAACGCAGGGCCGGTCATTCGATGAATAGAACTGAACGGACTCGCCCCGGAGCGCTCGACGTGTCGCGCTGCCGGCTCTTCGGATGGATCTGCCCGACAACCTTGCGAGCGGCGATCTTCCCATGTGGCGAGCCTTCTTTCTGGCCAGCGGCATTTTCGTGTGCATCCTCGGGGCCCAGTGCCTGGTCGTCGATTCGTTCGTGTGGGCCAATGAGCCGCCGCCGACCGTCGAAAACCCGGCAACGCTATTCGGCGCGCCGCCGATCGCGACCGGTTCGAGCGACCTGAGGCCGGCGGAATGGGCCCCCTGGAGCTTCCTTTCGGGCGGCGCGGTCGTGATCCTCTATTCGCTGATGCTGGGCCGCTCGGGACCGTAGGTTGGAAGCCCACTCGTACTCGTCCTCGATTGCGGCCCGGATTCGAGAACGAGGACGAGAACGAGGACGAGGACGAAGTCGCTTTGAGTTGACGCTCGGTTACATTTCCGCCGACAATGCCGGCATGGACGACAAACCGGCAAAACGAGCAACAGGGGGCGGGGCAATTGTGGCGGCGATCGTCGTCGTGCTGGTGCTGCTCCCAATGATCTACCTGCTGTCGATCGGGCCGATTGTCTGGCTGCATCGTCGCGGGCATCTGAACGTGGGCCCCGATTCGGTCATCGCCTGGGTGTATGCCCCGGCGGAGCGGGCGGCCCGGGCATGCCCGCCATTTGAAAGGGTGATGGAAGGGTACATCTCGCTGTGGGAGCCGCCGAATACCGCCGCGCCGATTGCGCCGCAGTATCTTGCCGCTCCTGCATCGCCAGCAGCGAGCGCGACGTATTCAGCGCCGACGGCGCCGGCGGAGCCTGAATCGGCAACCAGCGAGCGCTAGGGGCGAGGTAATCCAATGGCCGGCACGTGGGGCAATTGGCAAGGCTCGTGGGAGCGGCCCATGAGCGGTGAAGAGGACCTGGCGGAAGTGCTCGAGGAGGAAGACGCCGCGGCAATCGCCCGCTGGCTGGCCGCCCGCGATTTCTGGCTGGTCGATGATGGGCTCGAAAACGACGAGGGCGGCACGGCGGCCTTGGTGCTCGACGTCGAAGGAAGCCCGGTCGTCGTGGTTTTCACATCGGAAAAGCACGTGAGCGCCTATGCCCAGGAGAAGCCTGAGATGTTTGACGACCCTCAGAACATCCCCGGCTTTGTCGTCGAGGGGCGGAACGTCATCCTCAATCTGCCCGAAGGGGGCGGGGTGCTCATCGATCCGGCGACGGACGACGAGCAGTATTTGCCGCCCGAGCTGGTCACGAAGATTCGGGCGGAGATGGTGGACTGATCGGCGGCTCGATCGTAGTCGTCCTCGTACTCGTTCTCGTCCTCGTTCTCGATTGCGGCCCGGATTCGAGGACGAGTACGAGGACGAGGACGATACTTGGTGCGGCCTAAAACTCTCGCACCAAGCCCAGGTTGATTCCCTGCACCCAAAAGTCGCCGTGATTGAAGCGGAATCGCGGGTGGATGTTGCCCGAGGGGTCTTCGCCGACGCGCGGATCGATCTGATCGCCGGGCCGCAGCACGTCGTTCCAATAGATGAACGAATAACCGACGGAGAGCCGCGTGCACTGGCCCCATTTGTAGGCCAGCGTCAGGCCCACCTCGGTGACGGCGGTGAACTCGCTGCGGCTGAATTCGCCGATGTTCTCCTCCCCCGTGAAGAGGCCGCCCGCCGTGACGGTCGGGTCTTCGTCCGGAACGGCGATCCGCGTGCTGCCGTCGATGATCACCCGCTCGTGCATGCTGCCGATCGAAATCCGCCCCAAGGCGGTCCAGGTCCAGCAGCGGCAGTCGCATTCGTGCACCAGGCCCAGGATCGCCCCGTGGAACGCGTTGCGGACGTCGAACTGATCGACCACGTCGGTCACCGTGCCCAGCGGAATATTACCGCCCACTTCGGTCACCGTCCGCGTGCTGCTGATCCGCAGGTTGTCGTTGATTCGCGAGAAGTGGTAGCCGGTGACGAAATCGAGCCGCGAGCAAGGGTTGCGGCACAAGAGGTAGCGGGCATAGACATCATTGCCAATGACCGAGGACGAGGCGTCGATATCGATCGCGCCCGAGAGGAGGCCCGGATACGAAACGAGCAGGGCGTTGTTGGCGTCGGCGTCGAAGTCGAAGAACGGGATGGCGAGCACGGGGTTGTCAAGCGAATCGACATGGAATTTCGTGCCATCAACGCCCAGGCCGAAGAAGCGGTTGCCGATGCCCCAGCACTCGTGCGGGTCCATCCAGAAGCCGATATCGGCGCGGCCGCCGGCGGCCATGTCGGAGGACTCGCGCCCGCCGCCGAAGAGGATCGTCGCGTCGGGCAGGATGCCGGCCGTCGTGGAGTCTTCGGTCACCGGATCGGTCGTGGCCAGCGGCGGCAAGTCGCGTCCTTCACGCCACCAAAGCAGCACGTCGAGCCTGGCCCACCATAGGGGCCGGCCGCAGCACATGTCGCAGCCCGCGGGACCATGGTCGCCGCAGGCGCCGCAGCTTGCGCCAGCGTAGGCAGCGCCGGCGTAAGCGGCGCCGGGATAGTCGTAGGCGTCGCCGTGGCCGTAGGCCATTTGCGAACTCGGCGCGGCAATCGCGGGACGAGGGGCGGCAGTGGGAGGTGCATTTTGCGGTCGGGACGGCGCCGGCGCTGGGACCGGTTCTTCATAGGTGGCAGGCGCGACCTCGCGGCTGGCTGGGCCGCGCACTGGGCCGCGGACAGGGCCGACGTTCCAGGCAGCCAGGCGCTCGGCGAATTCCGAGGCCGATGCCTGGCCGCCGAGAGCGCATCCGACGCCGATCAGAACGAGCCCGGCAAATCGCAAGTTCCATCGCATACTCGGTTCCACAAGCTAGCGGTTGCCCGGGCCCGATGCCCGCCGCGCAGTCCGACTATATCGAAGCCGATGAGTATTTCGGTTCGGCAGGACTTGCCGGTTGAGAAAACCCGGCAGGCTACGGTGACTTTTCGGGCGGATAATGCACTACACCGGCAGTGGGACCACGACTGCACTGCCCGACTCCGACGTCAGTGCCGTCCCGACCTTGGCGTGAGCGCGCCGCAGCAGGGCGATTGCTAGCGGTGCTTGCAGCTTCGGCGACCAGGCGGCGGAGGTCACCGCTCCGACTGGCTTGTCGCCCAACAAGAGTTGCAACTCGGGCTTGGGAACGATCGATCCGGCGAACTTCACACCCGCAAGCAGACGGTTCACGTGCCCCAAGGCGTCGATGCGGGCCACGGTCTCCTGGCCGAGATAACAGCCTTTGGTAAAGCTGATGGCCAGTGCGTCGCGGCCGATTTCCTGCGGCAGGTTGTCGGCCGTGATGTCCTGGCCAAAGAGCGGAGTGCCGGCCTCGATGCGGGCCATTTCGACTGTTTCCGGGCCGCAGTCCACCGCGCCGGCCGCTTCGAGCGCCGCCCGAATCGCCGGTATATCGTTGCGGGCGGCCTCGACGAAATAACTCGAGGCGGCGACGAAGTTGACGCGCTTGATAATCGCCTTAGTGCCCGCAATTTGCACTTCCATCATCGCCGGCTCGCCGCCCAATGAAGCCAGTTGCTTGAGCAGGACCGGTGCGTGCGGCCCGGCGACGAGCAGTTCCCCGCGCTCGGCCGTCACATCGGCGAGCTGGGCATCCTCACCGATGATGTACCGCTCGAAGTGCGCGACCAGCGTGGCGGCTTGCCCGGCGGTCGAATCGAGGCTGAATTGGTCCCCGCGATTGCCGATCAGCACATGCCCGAGCGTCTTTCCCTGCGGGCTCGTGACAAAGGCCTCACAAAGGCCGCCCAGAGGCAACTTCTTCACGTCATTGGTGGTGAAGCTGTGCAGCAGCTGCGCCCGGTCGCCGCCGGTCACTTCAATCAGCGTGCGGCCCGTCAGATCGGCCACTCCCACGCCGCTTGTGAGCGCCGCATATTGAGCCAGAGCTTGCGAGGAAATTGTCATTGCTCAGCGGGACGTTGGCGTAGCCGAACTCGCCAGAGTTCGGGGTGTTTTAGCGGCCGGGCTTCCCGAAGTCTGGCGACTTCGGCTACGGGACGTTCATCTTCCGCATTTTCGCAGCCGCTGCAACAATTGACAGAGGGCCGCTAATTCAAGTTTGCCCGTAAGGAAATCGCCGTGAATTCACTCGCGCGAAATTGCTGCGCCGCCATCTGCTTCGCCTTGATTGCCGGCTGCTATCGAGCCCCGCCGCCGGCCCCGCCCGCTACGAAGGTGGCCCCCGTCCAAACTTCGCAGCCGCCGAGCGACCCTGGCCAGCTCTCCGCCAGCGAGGTTCTTCGCCGCCTTTTGAAAACGTATCGCGGTGCGGCAACCTACCAGGACCAGGGCATTATCAAGCTCCAGTTCACCCAGGCGGGGCAGAAATTGGGCGACGAGTGGCCCTGTGCGGTGCAGTTCGCCCGGCCGAATAAGCTGTCGCTGGCCGCCTACCAGGTGACCGTGAAGTGCGATGGCCGCGAGCTGGTGGCGAAAATCACCGACGAGGCGACGAATAACTTGGGCGGCCAGTTCCTTGTCCGGCCCGCGCCAAAAGAACTGAGGCTCGTCGATCTGGCCTCGGACGAAATCCTCTACGGCATCATCACGAGCGAGCTCCGCCGCCAGCCGATTCAATTGGAACTCTTGTTGGAATCGGGCGGACTGGCCACGGCATTCGAATCGAACATCGCGTGCCAGCGGCTCCCGGACGGGCAAGTGCAGGGCCGCGATTGCTTCCGCGTCGAGGTTCCTTCGCCAAGCGGCGCGTTTGTCTTCTGGATCGACCAGGGGGACTGGCTCCTGCGGCGGCTCGAATACCCGGCGGCCGCCCTGCTGCCGGGGCTCGCCAATGACGCGACCGTCTCCGACCTGCGGCTGACTGCGGAGCTTGCCGGCGCCACAATCGGCGGCCCGATCGACGAGCAGCAATTCACGCTCGCCTTGCCGGCGGACGCCAAGAAGATGCGGTCGCTGGTGCGGCCGGTGCTGCCGCTCCCTTCGCAGCTCTTCGGGCAGAATCCCGGCCCGCTCAGCTTCACCGCGCTTGACGGGAGCAAGCTTACGACGGGCGACCTGGCGGGCAAGATTGCCGTGCTCGTCTGGTATCACGCCGACCCGGCTTGCGAAGCGACGCTTCAGGAAGTCGCCAAGGCGCGCCAGCGGCTGATGGGGGACGACGCCGTGGCGATCTATGCCGTCGCGACCGACCCGACCAGCGCCACTAGCGACCAGGTCCGCGCACAACTGGCGGCGTGGAAGGTGGACCTGCCGGTTGTCCGGGATCTGGCCGCCCTGGGCGATTCGCTGCTGGCGATCAA
>JAKEHX010000141.1 GCA_022614795.1 Planctomycetaceae bacterium
GTATGTGAGTATGTGAGTATGTGAGTAGGTGAGTGGTGAGTGGTGAGTGGTGTAGCGTGCAAGGTTTCGAGTACTTAGTACTTGGTACTGAGTACTTCTTCGCACCGTTAACCACGCGCCGCCATGATCCCTAATAAGCCTGCGGCTACTTCCTTTCATGATCGCCAAGTCATGGAGCGCGACGCTGATTCTCCTGGCGGCGTTAGCCGCTGGCGGTTGTGGTCCGCGCGCTAGTGTTCCCCGATCAGCAGAGGCGGCCCCTGCCGTCACCAACGTCGCTTGGCGCGCGCTGCCGCCCTCGCTCGTCATGGGAGAGCAGAGCTGCGCATCCAGCGGCTGCCATGGGCAGGCGTTCGACGGCGCCACCCGGGACTGGCGGTCGGCCTATGCTGTGTGGCTCGCCGAAGATCCGCACCCGCGGGCATTCGCGGTGCTTTACACGGAGCGTGCCGTGGAGATGTATCGTAACCTACACCCCGAGAGCAAGCGCTCGGCCGAGCCGCCACCGGATATTCCTTACGAAGCTTTTCTCGGCGAGCGGTGCCTGGGGTGTCATGCAACGGGCTTGCGCGGCCGCGACGTCGTCGCGCTGGCCGAGGGGGACGATCGGCCCGCGTTTTACCTGGCCGGAGTGGCCTGCGAATCATGCCACGGCCCGGCCAGTGGCTGGCTCGATACGCACTATCTGGGCAGTTTCAACCGCAGCACGCCGGGCTTTCACGACACCAGGCCGCTCGCTTCGCGGGCCGAAACGTGCGTCGGTTGCCACGTCGGGCCGATGATCGCCGAGAACGGCAAGGCGTACGACCTGGACCACGACCTGATTGCGGCCGGACATCCACGGCTGGCGTTTGAGTTTGCGAGTTATCTGGCCAATCTGCCCAAGCACTGGGACGAAGCGAAAGAGATCGTCTCTCACCAGGCGCTCGGCCAGCCAATGACTTTTCACATCGATGCGTGGGCGGCCGGTCAGGAGCAAGTGGCCCGGCAACTCGTGCGTCAAGTCGAGCACCGACTTACGGCGGCGAAGCGCGATCCTAATACGACGCCGTGGCCTGATTTTTCGAACTTCGATTGCTACGACTGCCATCACACGATCGGCCCGCCGGGCAATGAGCGGACAACGTCGGCCCAACTAGCGGGCCGGCGCAATATTCCGCGGCCTGCGCTCGCGCCGCTGGCAATGCTTAGGATCATGAGCGGCCCCGTGACGGCCGGCGAAAATCCGAGCGCGACGGAAGCGGTATCGCTCGTCGAGACGGCCCTTAGCGACTCTTGGCAAATGCCGGTCGCCAAGATCAATCAGCCCGCGACTGAAGAGCTTGCAATCCTCACCAGCCGCGGTCAGCCATCCGTGGTCGTGCTTTCGGGTCAGCCCCGCTGGCAACAGCACGCGCAGTGGCTGCTGGCGCAAATGCAGCAGTGGAAACGGCCTGTCCCGGAACTTCCCCAGTTGGATCGCTTCGATCCGACGTGGGACCAGGCGCTAAACCTCTATTTCGGAGCCGTCGCGCTGGCACAGGACATCGAGTGGCAGGAGCCGGGCTTGCTGCACCGAGCGGCACGGGCACTCGGCGGCGCCCTGGAGCACTCGGGCTTTCACAGATTGGGCCGCCCTCCGACTCAGTACGATTCACCCACCGGCTTCGACCACGGCATGCTAGACTCCGCGCTCCGCGACTTGGAGAAGGCTCTGCACGCCGCGGCGCAGTTCGATTCGACTTCGGCCGCCCCGAGCAACCCATGATCGTTCAGGAACTCTTGCGACTTCAGGAGCGGCACGGTTATGTGCCGCGGCGGCAGATGGCGCGGCTGGCCGACCGGCTGGCGGTGCCGCTCTATCGCGTGCACGAAGTGGCCAGCTTTTTCCCGCATTTTCACGTGTTTGGCAGCGACGCGGACGAAGCGGCCGGCCGCGAGAATCTGCCCCAGGTTGAGGTGGCCGTCTGCCACGACATGGCCTGCCAGCTCCGCGGGTCGCACGAGTATCTGCAACAGCTCGGCGAGGCGACGAAGGCGTATGGCTCGAAGGTGAAAGTTTGCGGCGTCTCGTGTTTGGGGCGTTGCGACCGGGCGCCGGCAGTGCGCATTACGGAAAGCCACGGTAGACCGGGGCACCCGCCTGGCGGGTCGGCTCCGCGTGAGGATTCCATCTCGCGGAGCGAGATGCCTACGGTGCATCCGGTCCGCGCACTGATGGGCCGGCCAGTCAATGAGGTCGTTCGTGTCGTGAAGGCCATCGCCGACGGCAAGACGACGGCTGACTTGCCCGACGATCGCGACGCGGCCCTCACGCTCCCGCAGCCGCCCGACCAATGGCAAATCAACATCTACGCCGGCCAGCCGCCGGAAGCCCGCTACGCCTCGATCCGCAAATACTTGCCGCTGTTGACCGCGGAAGAGCGGCAGAAAGCGGCTGACCTGACGCAGGAGTATAAGGAGACGCTCTCCACGCTCCGTAAGCACGAGCGACGATTGGCGGACCTAGCCGGCGACGCGGCCAAGAATCAGCCGGAAATCGAGAGGCTAACTGCGGAAGTCGAGCGGCTGAAGAAGCTGCCGCATATGCGCGCCGGCCAGGACAATTGCTTTCTGCACCCGGTTACGCTTGCCCTGTGGCGAGCGAATCTCTTGGGCATGGGTGGGGCAGGCGGGCGTGCTTATAAGAAATGGTCCGAGGTGATCGCAGCCGGCGGCGACACCAAATACGTCGTCTGCAACGGCGACGAAAGCGAGCCGGGCACGTTCAAGGACCGCGAGCTGTTCTTGCGGACGCCGTACCTGGTCGTCGAAGGGGTGATCCTCGCGGGCCTGTTGGTCGGGGCCGAGCGGGGCTACATCTACATCCGCCACGAATACGAAGAAGCGATCGAAGCCGTGCGCCAGGAAATCGAGTGGGCCAGGCAGCAGGGTTACTGCGGCGAATCGATCCGCGGCTCGCGGCTGAGTTTCGATCTGGAAGTCTTTGTCAGCCCGGGCGGTTATATCTGCGGCGAGCAGACCGCCCTGATCCAGGCGATTCAGGACGAGCGGGCCGAGCCGCGGAATCGCCCGCCGGAATTGCAAACCAACGGCTTGTGGGATAAGCCGACGGTGCTGAACAACGTCGAGACGCTGGCCTGGGTGCCGGGAATCGTCACGCAGTGGGATGGCGACGGCCAGTGGTATGAGCGGCAGGGAAATAAAGACGCCAGCGGCGGCGCGAAGAAAACGGCCTATAAGGGATGGCGATTCTTTTCCGTTTCCGGCGATGTGAACCGGCCGGGCGTTTATGAAGTGCCGATCGGCATTACGCTGGGCGAGCTGCTGGAAAACAAGGAGTTTTGCGGCGGAATTCGCGGCGGGAAGAAGCTGAAGGCGGTCGCTCTTTCCGGCCCCTCAGGTGGATTCCTGCCGCCGCGGCTCGCCAAGCGCCAGTTCGCCAGCAGCCGGGCGGTGCAATGCTTCGAGCGTCTGGCCGGGGCCGGGGCCGCTGAATTCGATCTTACACTGCTGCCGCTGGAGCTGAGCGTCACGCGCGAGCTGGGAATCATGCTCGGGGCGGCGATCGTTGTTTATGCCGAGGGGACCAATCTGGTCGAACAGGCCCTCGGCTGCCTGAGGTTCTATCAGTCCGAATCGTGCGGCAAGTGCGTGCCGTGCCGGATCGGTTCGATGAAGCTGGTCGAGATCGGCGAGGATTTGCAGCAGCAAAAGATCGGGGCCGCGGAGCTGGAAACCCTGCGCGACAAGGAGGCTGGCGCGATCGCGACGCTCGCCCGCGCGATGAGCGCGACGGCGATCTGCGGGCTGGGCCAGGTCGCGCCGAATCCGCTAGTGACACTGCTTGAGAATTTCCCGGACGATGTGGCGCAGTATGTGAAGTGAGAGTAACGAACCGAGGTTCGCATGGCAGCCGACCTGTATCTCGATCAACTGGCCCAGCGATGGGACGAGGAGGGGCTGTTCGCCCGCGATGACGAGGGGCAGCTCATCCGCTACGTGAAGAAGCAGGAGGAGGACTACGACAAGTCGGTGACCGTCACGATCGACGGCGAGCCGATCACGGTGAAAAAGGCCGTGCCGACGCGCGACGCCCAGGGGAACGTGATCTACGTCGATGCCTCGGGCCGCACGATGCCGCGGGCCACCACGATTTACGACGCGGCGATGCAGCTGCTGGGGCGGCAAAACGAGCAGCGCAAGGCGCTCGGCGATCCGCCGCGACTCCAGCCGATTCCCACGCTCTGCCACCAGGAGCACTTGCATCCAGTGGGTGTCTGCCGGGTCTGCGCGGTGGCCGTGGGTAAGTGGTCGCGCGACCGGAAGGACCCCTCCAGGCAGCAGCTCGAATTCCAGGATAAAGTGGTACCGGCCTGCGTGCATCCGGTTGAGGATGGCATGGTGGTCATCACGCTCGGCTTTGGCGAATCGACAAGCAGCGCGCCAACCGCATCAAGCACTCCCGCGCTCGATGCCGGTGCAACCCGCAAATGTGAAGAGCAGCGTGAGCGCGTGGCGGGAAACGTCAAGGTCCTGCTCGATCTCCTGGCGGCCGATCATCTGCCCGATCGGCAGGAAGCAGCACCGGCGGCCGCAACCGTGGGGCTCAAGACCGACATCGACCGGCTGATCTTCCGCTACGGCCAGCGCCTAAAGCTCGATCACGCGCGGTTCGTCTTTCGGGAGCGCCAGCCCAAAGCCAAGGACTTGTCGTCGCCGCTGATCGCGTTCGATCCGGCGGCGTGCATTCTGTGCGACCGCTGCGTGCGGGCCTGCACCGACGTCAAGCAGAACTTTGTCATCGGCCGCTCGGGAAAGGGATACGCGGCCCAGATCGCATTCGACCTGGGCGACCCGATGGGCCTGTCGAGCTGCGTCGAGTGCGGCGAGTGCATGCTCTCGTGCCCGACCGAAGCGCTGACGTTCGTCCAAACGGCCGAAAACTCGGAGTGGTACGAAAAACAGCTCGCTCTCCGCGGCTCGGACAACCGGCCGGTCAAGTTCGCGGTCGGCCCCGAGGAAATGGAAGAGCACGAACTCTTGCGCGAGTTGCCGTGGCGCTACCGGCAGTGGAACCAGACCTCCGTCGTCCGCTGGGAAGTGAGGAAAGGGGAGACGCTCTGCCGGCTGGGTGATTACGGCTCCACGGCCTATTTGCTGCATTCGGGGCGGTACGGCGTATGGGTCCCCAAGCGCGGCCCCGACGGACGCCTGCTGCCGGGCTGGGACGCCGGCGAGCCGACCGACGTCAATAACGAAGAGGACCTGATCTTGGGCGAAATGGCCATTCTGAGCCACTTTCCGCGGGCGGCGACCGTGCGCGCCCTGGAAGACGGCGTGGTCTACGAGATTCGCCGCAACATCTTCTACGCCCTCCAGCGAAGCCCCGGCGCCCGGCGCAGGCTTGACCGCGTCTATCGCGAGCGGGCGATCAACAACCACTTGCGGCAGGTCCGCCTGTTCGCCGATTTGAGCGAGGCTGACCGGCAGCTCTGCGTGAAAATCTTGCGGCCCGCATGCAAGCTCTATCGCCTGGAGCCGGGGCAGGCGATTTTCCGCCAAGGTGAGCGAGCCGATTGCTTCTACATGATCCGCATCGGGCATGTGAAAGTGACGCAGACGTTCGGCGGCGCCGAGCGGACGCTCACCTACCTGCGGCCTAACCAGTCGTTCGGCGAAGTCGCCTGCCTGGGGGACGTGCCTGAAGTCGTCGCCGCTCTGCCGGAAGAGCAGCGAGCGGCGCTGGCCAACCGGCGGACAACGTCGTGCACGGCCCTCGATGACGTCGAGCTGGTGCGGATTGACGTCGAACTGTTCCGCAATCTGCTCACCCAGGTCAAACCGCTCCGCGAGAAGGTGATCCAACAAGCCCGCGAACACCTGGCCCAGCAAACAGCGGGCGAACCGCCGCCGCCCAAACAGCTCAGCTCAACGCTCCGCGAATTCACCGACCAGGGGCTGTATAACGCCAACCGCCTCTTGGTTTTGGACCTGGAAGCCTGCACGCGCTGCGACGAGTGCACCAAGGCCTGCTCCGATACTCACGACGGCGTGACGCGGCTGATTCGCGAGGGCCTGCGGATCGATAAGTGGCTCGTGGCCAGTTCGTGCCGCAGTTGCAGCGACCCGTATTGCCTCGTCGGCTGCCCGGTCGATGCCATCCACCGGATCGATCCGCATTCGACGCGCCGGCCCATCGCCCTCGGCCAGGCCGAGAACCCAAGTACGCAGCGGATGGAGATTCAGATCGAGCAGAACTGCATCGGCTGCGGCCTGTGCGCGAGCAATTGCCCGTACGGCAATATCAACATGCACGAGAACCGGGCTCGAGCCCAGCAGGTGGCGACGACCTGCGACCTGTGTGGCGACATCGTCGGCAGCAACTGGCGGCAGGTGAGCTGCGTTTATGCCTGCCCGCACCACGCGGCGCACCGGATGCGCGGCGACGAGCTTTTGACGCTCGTCCAAACGGGCGTCCTGCCGCGGGGGTGAATGGACTGGAAAACAACATTCATCTCCGTTGATTCGTTCTCCTCGTCCCTTGCCGGGCTGCTACAATGTCGAGCGGGACCCGCTTTCGCGCTTCTCAACAATAGCGTGCGACGCAGAAAGGAGGCCAACTCTCGCCTTCTTTGGCGCTCTTCCAGGACCGTTGGCACAGGGATGTCCATTTCACCTTGCCGGTCAACTTTGAACTCCGGGCATGGCAGCTGGTTGGACAGTGCAGCTGTTTGGGCAGTGCGGTTTGTCGCGCTGGCTGCGTAGGCCTCGGGCAGCCCAGCGTGCTCCGCTCATCACTCGAGGCCATCCAACTAGGATCAGTTTCTCGCAGTGAAGGAGTTCGTTATGGACCTGGTCAAGCTCGTTACCGAACAGTTGTCGGGCGACGTTCTTCGCTCGCTGGGTTCGCTCATCGGAGCCGACAGCGAGTCCACCCGCGAAGCTGCCGGGGCTGCGGTTCCGGCCCTGCTCTCGGGCCTGGCGGGAATGGCCCAAACCGACGACGGGGCCAGGAAGCTGGCTTCCACGATCAACAATCTCGAAACAAGCGTGCCGGGCGGGCTGGGGGCGCTCGGCAACCTCGCGGGTATGCTCGGCGGCGACGCGGGCGGCGATGCCAGCTCCGTGCCGTCACTAGGCGGCAGGCTCTTGTCGTCGCTGTTTGGCGACAGCCTCTCTTCCGGCATCGCCAATGCGGTCGGCCGCTTTGCGGGACTCGACGCCTCGCTGACCAAGAAGCTCCTGGCGTGGCTCCTGCCGCTGGTGCTGGGCGTCATCGGCAGCAGGTGGAAAAACCAGGGAGGCTCGATCGGCGGCCTGGCCAGCCTCTTTGCCGATCAGAAGCAGAATATCGCCAGGGCGGCGCCATCCGGCTTCAATTTGGCAAGCATCCCTGGCCTGCCGGGCATCGATAGCGCTTTGCGCGTGACGGGCGACGTGGCGCGCCGCACCGGCGACGCGGCCACCGACGTCGCCCGCCGCACCCGCAGGGCAGCGGACGAAGGTTCGCGGACGCTTTTGAACTGGCTCTGGCCGCTATTGGCCCTGGCGGCCCTTCTGGGCGGGCTTTGGTTCTTCTTCGGACGCGGGCCGCGTGAAGTCGTCAACAAGGCAGCCAACACAGCGGCGACCGCCGCCAACACGGCTGCCGAATCGACCCAGCGGGCGGCCGACAAGATCACCGCCCTGCGGCCGCAATTGCCCGACGTGACACTGCCCGACATCACGTCCATCACCAAGGACGTCTCGGGGATCTTCACCTCGGCGAAAGAATCGCTTGCGAGCATCACGGACGCCGCTTCGGCCCAGGCCGCTCTGCCCGACCTTCACAAGCTGAGCAGCCGGATCGACGGCATCCGCAATTACTTCGACAAGCTGCCAGCCGCCGCCCAGGCCACGCTGGGCAACACAATCGGCAAGCAGTTTGCCAACTTGCAGGCCGAAGCCGACAAGGTTCTGGCGATGCCTGGAATCAGTCCGCAAGTCCGTGCTGCCCTGGAAGGGATCACCAACAAGTTGTACGGCCTCAATGTGGCCCAAGTGTCCAAGGACACGACCGACATCTTCACGTCGCTCACCAAGACCTTGGAGGGCGCTAGCGATGCTGCATCGGCCGAGGCGGCCCTTCCCGAACTCAAGGTCGCTTCCGAGAAGCTCGGAAAGCTGGGCCGCGTCAAGGCCGCCATGTCGCCGGGGGGCCAGACGATGCTGTCCAGGCTGGTCGCTGCCGCCCGCGGGCCGCTCGACCAACTGATCACCAAGGTGCTCACTCAGCTTGGCGCCGACGCGGTAGCGGTCAAGCCGATCCTGGACCAGATCGTCGATCAGGTGGCGAGCCTGGCCGAACCCCCGGAGAAGACATAGCCAGGTTGGTCCGTCCTCAAGCACAACAGTACGAACCCCGCGCGGCAAGACCGCGCGGGGAAGGTGACCATACGCTCCGGGCTATGGGGCGTTGTCCTTTCGGGATAAATCGCCTGCCCCTGTTGCCCTACCCCGCCCCAGCCTCGCGCCCAAAATCGTGCCCAGCGGAAAGGTCACCAGGATGACGATGGGGAACCAGATCGGGTAGGGCAGCATGGCCATGTTCATGCCGGCCATGGCCAGCAGCAGGGCACCGACCACGTAGCCATGAGCCGGATGGCGCGCCGCGCCCAGGCGCGTTGCTAGCCAGCTTCCGGTCAGCGGCGCCAAAGCCCAAATGGCGGTGCAGACAGCCAGAACGCCCGTCGGATACTTGGCGACATGCGCTTTGCAAACCTCCCAGATATCCTTCGGGTCATAGTCCGTTGGCATGGGATAGGCGAACTCGACTTTGGTCAGCCGCCAGGCTTCGCCGCCGGAGGTGGAGATGAGATAAATCTGCGTGGTCTCGTCCTCGCCGCGGCGGGATACAAAGGCGATGAGCTTGCCGTCCGGAC